>DFDU01000076.1 GCA_002369325.1 Lachnospiraceae bacterium UBA3820 | reverse complement strand
TATGTAAAATATGTGGAGAACAGGTGCCTGAAGGTTCCGCTTATTGCGAATGTTGCGGTGCGCCGGTGCTTAATCCCGGAACTGCGGGTCAGCCTCAAGTGCAGCAGATGTCTCAAGTGCAGCAGATGCAGCAAGTACAGCAGATGCAGCAAGTACAGCAGATGCCTCAAGTACAGCAGATGTCTCAAGTGCAGCAGATGCAGCAAGTACAGCAGACGCAGCAAGTACAGCAGACGCCTCAAATGCCGCAAATACAGCAATCTGTCGGAAATCAAAAAAACAAAAAGCCGCTGATTATCGGTCTTATTTGCGGAGGAGTGCTTCTTCTTGCAGCCATAGTCGTTTTGGTTGTGATGCTCTTGAAAAAGGGTGATGATAAAGATGCGGATAAAGCTACAACCGGGATGACAACGGAATTGACAACGGAGACGACAACCGAAACGACAGTCGAAACAACAACGGAAGCAACAACCGAGGATCCCGCGGAGGCTGCATATAATGAAGCGTGTGCTCTTTTTGACGAAGGTAAATATTACAGTGCAAAGAAGGCTTTTGAAAGTAGCGGGTACGGTGACTGGGAACAGCGTGCCGCAGAATGTATTCAGCCGATGCCTGAAACGGGAGAATTATGGCATGATGAAAACATGTACTGCGATAATTTGATTCTTGTTTTTTCCGTGGAAAACGAAATTGAAGATGAAACAACAGATGAAATAACAGATGAAATAACAGATGAAGCAACAGATGAAACAACAAATGAAACGGAAAATGTTTACAGATATATTGCTGTATATACAAAGGATCATGAGCTGGTGGAAACCTTGTTTATCAGAGGTATAGGGAGTGTTAAAACCAATATACCGCCGGGCGAATACTATGTGAAAGACGCCCTGGGAACGGAATGGTACGGAGAAAAAGAACTGTTTGGTGAGGATGGTAAATATGAAAAAATGATTTTCAATGAGGTGGAAGAAGATCCTTATCTCACTGTCCTTAAAGAAGACTATGAATATAAAATTACAATTAATCCTTCGCAGCACGGAGGACAATCTGTAGAATCGGAAGAAACCGGTTGGGAAAACTGGGATTAAAAAGGAAAATGCTTTTGTTACGGAGAGTAACACCGTTGTTACAGAGCGTTTCTTTACTGTTACCGAGATATTGGTCTATGATGAGAGCACAAACAAAAACCGTCATGGACGGGAAGATTAAAGGAGGTCATCATCATGACATTTGGAGAAAAATTAAAACAAGCAAGAAAAGAAGCAGGATTATCTCAGGAACAGTTTGCCGAAAAGATGAGCGTATCAAGATCGGCAGTCGCAAAGTGGGAAACAGACAAGGGAATGCCGGATGTTAACAATCTGAAGATTATGGCACAGTTGTTGGATGTCAGTGTGGATTATCTTCTCGATGAGGAAGAAAAGCTTAGTTTTAATGAAACAAAGGAAGCTATTGATATCAATTCATTTGAGGTAACGGGCAAATGCAGAGATAAAAGGGATGCTGTATTTTTTATGAAATACAGCAATGCATCCGCAATATATCCTCTTATCCGAAAAAAGAAGATGAGTAAGGCTGAGTGGCTTACCGATTTTATCTCAGGTCCCGGAATCATTCAGGGAGCAGATTATCTGAATGATTCATCTTCATATTATCTCGTTGAATCCGGAAGTAAGCAATTGCTTGTGAAGGTGTCATCGGATTTTATAGTAACCGCTGAGTTGGCAAATAAGGTGGATCCTAAGAAATTTGAATATGGAAAACATATCTTTAAGAAAGCAACATATCAGTTGATCTGATTGACAAATATAATGATAAAAAATAAATTTAAGAGGTGTTTATATGTTGGGTGTATGTTTGTTATTTGTTGGAATTGTCCTAATTAATAACGGTGTATGTACCTTGATGAAGGTTAGTCCCAAGGCGGCTGCTGTTATGAATTTCTTTGTGGGCGGGTTATCTTTATTTATTAACTTTGTAAGTATTATAAAGGAAAATTATTATGCCGCGGGAACAGGACTTTTGTTTGGATTTACATATCTTTTTGTGGCGATTAATAATGTGTTTGATCTCGATACAAGACCTTTTGCCGTGTTCTCGAGCTTTGTTGCCGTAAATGCTGTATTTTTCGGTATAGTTGAGGGCATTACAGGAAGCGATGCGCTTGGTATAGAACCTGATATAAGATGGGTATTTATCTGGTGGCTGTGGGCAATCCTTTGGGGAAGTGCCTTTGTAACGGATATTTTGAAAAAAGATTTGAAAAAATTTGTTCCGATTTTACAGATATTTGAAGGCATTGTAACCGCATGGATACCGGGCATTTTGATTTTGCTTGGAATGTGGTAGTAGAAAGCATAGGTAAGAAAAATGAAAAAGAAACATAAAATTATTATAACGGTATTGAGCATTCTTTTGCTGGTGAGTATTGGATATATTGTTTATCTTGAATTCTTTGTTGAACATAATACGTATTATATGTCATACCAACAGGATCCGAGTGAGATATATATTATGGAAAGCGGAATCATATACAACGATTTGGAATTCAGAGAGGGTAAAGAGTATACCATAAAATATGATTTTGATAACGAAGAGTATAAGGAACTTCTTGATAAGTATGATATAAAGACCACAGCCGGAAACGGCAGCGAATTCGAGCAGGCAAAGAATCTTATGAATGAATATTCGGGAAGGCTTACGCATTACAGCAGTTACGATAATCATGTTGAAATGAATGCCATAGATTTGCTTGATTACAGTTTGGACAATAAAGAACATGGAATCAATTGCAGAAACAAAGCTCAGATTTTAAATGAAATGTGTCTTGCACTCGGAATATATTCAAGAAAGGTATGGATAATGCCTAATTCAATATATGACACTGACTGCCATGTGGTAAACGAGGTTTGGGATTCGAAATACAACAAGTGGGTTATGCTTGATATAACCAATAATATGTATTGGGTTGACGATTCCGGTAATCCGTTATCCGTATTGGAAATTCGTAACAAAATTGCAAATCAGGAGTTTTGTACACCGGTAAATTCAAATGATGATCTTAAGGATTTGGAAAAGTCTTTGGACAGAAACTACGCAACCTTTTTATACATAGCAAAAAATATGGTTTATATGGGATATTGTGATGTAAATACAAAAAACGAATCCGAGAACAGGCTTCTTTTGATTCCAAAAAATCTGGATACGAATTATGAATTCATTGTTTCGGAAAAGATTATAACCGCCGAACCGAAATAAAACAATAGATTTATTGATAATAAATTGAATGGATAAACGATAAGCATAATAATATATCGTCCCTTTCGGGGCGATATATTTGCTTTTTTTATGTATTTTTTAAAATACAATAATTTATAAAAAAAACATTTACAAATATTGCGTTAAATGATATATTGCACGTGGATGGTATTCGAATATGCAGTATTAAACTGTATGAGAAACTGTACCGGAAATTAAATAAGGTTCAAAAGGAGAAACGCTATGAAGGTTGGTTTTATCGGAGCCGGCAAGATGGGCTTTACTCTGGGAAAGCATATGGTCGAGCATGGTATCAGCGTGGGAGGCTATTACAGCAGAACCCTTGAAAGCGCCAAAGAAGCGGCTGAATTTACAACTTCTCATTGTTATGAATCCTTAAGTGAACTTGTAAATGGTAATGATGTCATATTTATCACGGTTCCTGACGGGCAGATTGCTGTTACGGCTGATGCGCTGGACAGACTTGATGCGGATTTATCGGGAAAGATAATATGTCACACCAGTGGGGCTCTTTCCTCACAGGTTTTTTCTGGTATGGATAGCCGTGTTTTCGGTTATTCGATACATCCTATATATGCAGTCAATTCCAAGACTGAGTCATATATAAATTTCAATCAGGCATTTATAACAATTGAAGGACATGAAGCTAAAATCGATGTAATGACGGAGCTGTTTAAGGGTATGGGACATCAGGTCAAGGTAATCAGCGCTGATGATAAGGTTAAATATCATGGTGCGGCTGTTTTTGCGAGCAATCTCGTAATCGGGCTTTATCATAAGAGTATGAAGCTTATGGAAGAGTGCGGATTTAGTGAGAGCGAAGCAGAGGAAGCCTTGAAACCTTTGTTTAAAAACAATGCCGAAAGTCTTATAAACAAAGGATGTACGGATGCACTTACGGGTCCGGTGGAAAGATGTGATACCGAAACGGTAAAGAAACATATAAATGTACTTTCCGGTGATGAGCTTGATGTGTACAAATTGCTTTCAAAGGAACTGGTTGGAATTTCGGAAGTTAAACATGGTTCTGATGAAAATTATGATTTCAGTGAAATGAAAAAACTGCTGTAGCTATTGTGTGGGATATATATAAATATCTCAACGGCATATGTCTCAAAGAGACATAAGAGTATATAGGAGGTAAATATTATGAAAAAAACAGTTTTAACATTTGCAAAGGCTAAGGAAAACGGCGAGAAGCTTACTATGCTTACAGCATATGATTATTCAACTGCCAAGCTTATCGATCAGGCAGGTATTGATGCGATTTTGGTAGGAGATTCACTTGGTAATGTAATGCTCGGATATGAGGATACTTTATCAGTTACCGTTGATGATATGATTCATCACGGAGCAGCTGTAGCAAGGGGAGCTAAAGAAGCGCTTGTAGTTATAGATATGCCTTTTATGTCATATCAGACTTCGGTTTATGATGCCGTAGTCAATGCAGGAAGGCTTATGAAAGAAGGTCGTGCACAGGCAGTCAAGCTTGAGGGCGGAGTTGAGATTGCTCCTCAGATTAAAGCTATTGTTGATGCAGGAATTCCCGTAATGGCACATATCGGGCTTACGCCTCAGAGCATAAATGCATTTGGTGGATTTAAGGTTCAGGGTAAGAGCGAGGCTCAGGCAAAGAAGCTTGTTGAGGATGCACTTGCGGTACAGGAGGCAGGAGCATTTGCGGTAACTCTTGAATGTGTTCCTGAAAAACTTGCAACTCTTGTAACAAATAAGCTTTATATTCCGACAATCGGAATAGGTGCAGGAGCTGGATGTGACGGACAGATACTTGTATATGCGGACATGCTTGGTATGTTCTCTGATTTCACACCTAAATTTGTTAAAAGATTTGCCGAGACAGGTCAGCTTATGACGGATGCCTTTAAGGCTTACATTGAGGAAGTCAAGGCAGGCACATATCCGGAAGCAAAGCATACTTATGCGATAGATGATGATGTAATTGAAAAGTTATATTAAAGGAGACGAAAAAATGGAAATCGTATCAACTATAAAGGAAGTAAGAGAGAAAGTTAAAGCATGGAGAAAAGAAGGCCTTACTGTTGGACTTGTACCGACTATGGGATTTCTTCATGAGGGGCATAAGAGCCTTATAGACAGAGCTGTTAAAGAAAATGACAGAGTAGTAGTAAGTGATTTTGTAAATCCTATGCAGTTTGGTCCTACAGAGGATCTTGCAAGCTATCCGAGAGATCTGGAAGCTGATGCAAAGCTTTGCGAGGCAGCAGGTGCATCACTTATCTTTCATCCGGAGCCGGAAGAAATGTATGAAGAAGGCTTTTGTTCCTTCGTGGATATGACAGGACTTACACAGGCTCTTTGCGGACTTTCAAGACCTGTTCATTTCAGAGGAGTTTGTACGGTTGTAAATAAGTTGTTTAATATTGTTACTCCGGACAGAGCATACTTCGGAGAAAAAGATGCACAGCAGCTTGCGGTAGTCAAGCGTATGGTTAAGGACTTAAACATGGATATTGAAATAGTTGGCTGTCCGATTATAAGAGAGGAAGACGGTCTTGCCAAGAGTTCAAGAAATACTTACCTTTCACCTGCATCAAGACAGGCTGCCCTTGTCTTAAGTAAATCTATATTTATGGCTAAGAAAATGGTAGAAGATGGTGAGCGCGATGCCGAAAAGGTTAAAAAAGCAATGCGCGAGCTTATAGAATCCGAACCGCTTGCAACTATAGATTATGTTGAAATAGTTGATGTCAATACAATGAAGAGCATAGACACCATAAAGGGAGAAATCCTTTGTGCAATCGCCGTAAACATCGGCGGTGAAGCACGACTTATCGATAATTTTATGATGACTGTATAGATAAAATATATGTTGAACAATAATTATATAGCTTAGTAGGTATCTTTGATTTTGATAATTCATAAGCAGGTACTCTGAGTCCGCCGGTACTTAGTGGATTAATACGGGAAAACATATAACGAACGAATGTGAGTTGATATGTTTGACAGGATTAAGACACTTAGTACCGCAGCGAGACGAGGGTAGCGAGAGCGTGCCTGCAATGAATTAATCAAAATCAGAGATACCTTCAAGGAGAAAGGTAAAATATGATTTTAAATGTTTTAAAGAGTAAAATTCACAGAGCCACAGTTGTTCAGGCGGACATTGACTATGTCGGAAGCATAACCATTGACGAGGCCCTTATGGAAGCTGCCGGAATAATTGAGTATGAAAAGGTTCAGGTAGTGGATGTAGATAACGGAAACAGACTTGAAACCTATGTTATTGCCGGTGAAAAGGGTAGCGGTATGATTTGCCTTAACGGCGCTGCTGCCAGACTTGTAAATA
>DFDU01000035.1 GCA_002369325.1 Lachnospiraceae bacterium UBA3820 | reverse complement strand
CAACCCTATGGTTGGTATGACTGTTGCAGTTGCAGTTTCTATCGAAGAAGCAGCAAAGGCAGGTAAGTTCTAAATATAATTCTTAACAGAATATAAATAAAACGGCGATTTGTAAAAATCGCCGTTTTTTATATATCATTTAATCATTTAAAGCTTTCTTTATCTTGAGTGTATCCGAAAATACCTTTTTGCTTGTTTTAAAGGATATTCTGGATTTTTCTTTTCTTTCCCTTTTGAATTTAAGCTCTATAGGCATTTCTATTATTTTACATCCGGCTTTGTTAGCCCTCGCAAGTATTTCTATATCAAAAGCATACCCGTCCGTCAGCATATTTTCGGTAAGGGATTTAATAACCTGTGATTTGAAAAGCTTAATACCTGTTTGAGTATCCTTTATATCAAGCCTGAACATTATTTTCAATATAACATAATATCCGAAACTCATGATTCGTCTCTTTAAAGGATATTCAAGCTTGGAATCTTTATGCATTTTGGAACCTATAACTATATCGGCCTTCTTTTCCTTCATGGCTTTTAGAAAGCTTTTCAGCATCATTGGATTAAGCTCAAGATCGGAATCCAAAAATGCTATATAGTCGGAGTTGGCATAACTGATACCGCTTGTTATGGCCTTGCCTTTGCCCCGGTTAGGATTATAGCTTATATATGATATTTGGGAATCGGACTCGGATGCGGAAATAATCTCGCTTAAGGTATTGTCCGAGCTGCCGTCATCTACCGCTATAATTTGGTAATTATGAACAAAGCCCGATATTATTTTTGATGCCTTCAAAAGATTGTCCTTGATGTGTATTCCTTCGTTATATGCGGGCATAATTACGCAAAGACATTTTTTCTTTTGATTATTTTTTAAATTTTCGCTAATTATAAATTCAGAAACATTTAATTTATCCATATTTTTTTAACCACCGTTTTATGCTTTATGTAGTATAACACAGCAAAAAAATAATTACAATTGCTGTTGTTTTTTTTTCAGTAATAAGTTATCATATAGCAGGTAGATTAAAAGTGGCATATTACGTCTTATGAAAGGTTATATTGAAAAATGAGTAACAAAAAAAATAAAAAGAAATCGAATAATAAAGCAACTAATACAAAAAATCAAAACAAAAACGGATCTATGATAAAGTGGGTTGTTGCATTTTTTGCGGAGCTCATTATATTGGGACTTATGGTTGTTGCTTATCTTATGTTCTATTTTGATTCTAAGATAGGAAAGATAAATAAGGTTGAAATTGATGAAGGTGATCTTGCGATAAATGAAGAGCTTGATACAAGCTCTCAATCAAAATATAAGACAATTGCATTGTTTGGTGTTGATGCAAGAGATGTATCAAATCTCGGACAGGGAACACGAAGCGACTCCATAATGATTGCGAGTATAAACAGTGAAACAAAGGAAGTTAAGATTGTTTCGGTTTACAGAGATACACTTCTTGAGATTGAAAATGATTCGGGACTTACGGCAAAGGTTAATGCGGCATACTCTTACGGAGGTCCTCAGCTTGCTATTAAAACCTTGAATGCAAACCTTGACCTACAGATTACGGATTTTGTTACCGTTAATTTCCTCGGACTTACAAAGGCAATAGATGATTTGGGTGGTATTACCGTTCATATTGAAGAAAATGAACTTCCGGTTCTTAACCTTGCCATATCAGAACAGATTGCGGTAACGGGTATTTATTCCGATGGTGTTTTTACAACGGGAGATGTGCTTTTAAACGGTACACAGGCCACGGCATATGCAAGAATAAGAAGTACGGATCAGGGAGATATTACCAGAACTGAAAGACAGAGAGATGTAATTTCAAAGATGTTTGCAAAGGCAAAGAGCTCGGATTTGGGAACGATTGATACTATAATTGATGATGTTTTCCCTCAGATAGCTACAAGCCTTACAGAGGATGAAATAAAAACTTTGGCCAACGCAGTATTTGAATATCAGCTTGGCGATACGGTCGGTTTCCCGTTTGCTTATACACCTGTTACACATGATACAAAAGGTTCGGTAATTGTGCCGGGGGATCTTAATTCAAATGTTACCGCACTTCATGAATTCCTCTTTGGCGAGCAGGGTTATGTGCCTACAGCCAAGGTTCAAAATATAAGTTCGGCTATACAAAATGAAACGGGAATCGGCGCACAGGAAATTGTGATTAATCCACAATCATTTGAATAGTAAATATGAAAAAGGAATCATTTTAGATTCCTTTTTTTATGTAAAAATGTTATAATAATATTTGAATTTAAATTTTGAGTTAAGAACTTTATGTAAAAGGTGCATGATGAGAAAGATATCTTCAAGTGTAACAAAACTTAATATTGAAGGAATACGTGATTTCATTCTTTCGGAGAGAAAAAAATATGTTGACAGAGTTCCGGAAAAAATAACAAAGCTTTTTGAAGTTGATGAATTGATGGAGTCCGGATTTAAAAGCTACAGAATAGTTCCGAGAGAGCTCTTTAACGGAACGTATATTATTTTTCTTTATGGAAGTTCGATGTTTTTTAATATAGACGGTGAACAATGGGATTTTATATCAAAGCTTGCTTTGGATACGGGATGCGGACTTTTTGTACCTATGTATCCGATTGCCCCGGAAAATAATTGTAAAGAAACATTTAAGATGCTTTGTAAGGCATATTCGGATTTTACAATGGGTCATGATGTTGATAAGGTTATACTTATGGGAGATTCTTCCGGCGCCGGTCTGGCTCTTTCTATTGCAATGATTGCGTGGAATGAAGGCTTAAGAAAGCCTGACCAGCTTATTATGCTTTCGCCGCTTATTGATACGGAGTTTTTTGATACGGAGCTTGAAGCAATAATCAGTGATACGATTGATAAGAGTGGCAGGATTTTTTATAATAATCAATTAAAAAATTTCATTAATGATTATTGGGTTAAGGACTATGCTGTAAAGACTGATTATACCAGTCCTTTCTATGGTGATTATACTGATTTATGCGATGATGTAGTACTTTTTTCAAGTGTTGAGGATATGTTTAACTGTTATGCCAGAGCATTTTACAATAAGGCTAAAACTCAAGGTGTAAACGTAAGATTTTTTGAGTTTGATGAGGCTTATCATGATTTTATAATTTATGAAAAGAGCAATATACAGAAAGAAGCATACGGATATTTGGTGGATGTAATAGATAATACTTATGATAATTCGGTAAATGATATTTATCCCTTGAAGCTTTTGTCTGACTGGACAAAGAGATATCCGGATATAATTAAAGATGAGTGGGCATCTAAGTTTATTTATGATCATAGATTTGATTATTCGAAAATCAATACCCGTTTGAATGAATACCAAAATCTGATACTTGCCACAACGCTTGCAGCTTGTGATCAAAAGGTTAAACAATATATTTTGAAATTCCCTAACTGTACCGTTGTTAATCTTGGCTGTGGCCTTGATAATATGTTTGAAAGGGTAGATAACGGAAGAATTCAGTGGTACAGTGTCGATACTCACAATATTATGTCTGTAAGAAGAGCCATGTATGGTGAGAGAAAAAGAGAAAAAACCATAGGCAGGAGTATTCTTGATTTTTCATGGATTGATGATATATCCTGCAAGCGTAATCAGGGTGTGATATTTGTATGTAATGATACACTTTCTTATTTCAAAAAAAATGATGTGCGTGAACTTGTTGAAAAAATTGCCAATCGTTTTCCGAGTTGTGAGATGGTTTTTACCATTTCAACATCAGGTGCGACAAAATATGCAAATATGTTTCTTAAGAATACGGCAATTATGAAAAGAAAAAAGCATTTTAGTTTAAATGATGCATACAAGGTTTTCACTGCCTGGAAGTCTGATTATAAGATTATGGAAGAAGAACCGGTTATGAAGTATCTTCCTAAGGGCATTAAGCTTAGGACTTCAACAAAACTTAAAATAGCATATAACAAATTGACATATAATCATAAGATAGTTCATGTAAAGCTTGGAAGCGAGGCTTACGTAACTGATATATAAGGAGAGGTTATCCGTGCTTGAAGCAAACAATCTGGTAAAAACATTTATACGTAATGAAAAGCATAATACGAAAATCAGTTTTAATGCTGTTGATGATATTTCACTTAGGGTAAATCTTGGTGAAATTGTCGGCATTATAGGACCTAACGGCGCAGGCAAGACAACATTGCTTCGTATGCTTGGAAGTCTTATGAAACCTACCTCGGGCGAGGTTAAAATCTTTTCTGACGGAAAACAGATTTCTGACGGAACGGAAATAAAAAAATATATAGGATATCTTTCGGGAAATACCAAGCTTTACGGAAGATTAAGTACAAGAGAATTACTGGTTATGGCAGGTACACTTTACGGTATGCCGGAAACCGGGATAAACGAAAGAATTGAAATGATTTCAAAAATTCTGAATCTGGATAGCTTTATAGATAACCGAATTGAAAAATTATCTACCGGTCAGACACAAAGAGCATCCATCTCAAGATGTATTATTCATAATCCAATGCTTTATATTTTTGATGAACCTACTCTCGGACTCGATATATTGAGCAGCAATGCAATAGTAGATTTCATGCTTAGAGAAAAGGAGGCGGGCAAAGCAGTTCTTTATTCTACACATTATATGGAGGAAGCGGAGAAGCTTTGCGACCGTATCATAATTATTAATAAGGGAAAAATTGTTGCGGAAGGAACCGTAAATGAGATAAAGGAAAAGGGAGGCTCGGATAATTTAAGAGAGGTATTCGGTAATCTTGTCGGAAGTAAGGAGGACTGGGTATGAATCTTAAAAATGTAAAAAGTCTTTTCAAAAAAGAATTACTTGATGTGTTAAGAGATAAAAAGACTGTGATTATGATGGTTCTGGTGCCTATCGTTTTATATCCGTTGCTTATCGTTTTGAGTCTTCAGGTAATGAGAAATATAACAACAAGTATGTCCGAAAAAATATATACGGTTGCGATAGAATCTGATGATAGCAGACTTATATCAGAGCTTTTGGCAAAATACGAGCTTAAGGATTATTCTCTTAAATTTGTTGAAACTTCCGAACCGGAGAAGGCTCTTGCCGGTGAAAATATTGATGTATATATAAAAATATATACTCAGGATGAAAAAGAAAAATTTGAAGTATATTATATTTCTTCAATAACGAACTCAAGCTATGCCGCAGATAAGGTTTCAAAGTTTTTATCCGATTATTCTTCGGATATTACTAAAAAAACTCTTGAGACGGCAGGATTTGATGCTGATGAGGTGCTTGAACCGATAGAGGTTTCGTTCAATGATACGGCATCAAATGAGGAGACAGCTGGAAGTCTGTTGTCAAGTATTCTTCCTTTTATGCTTGTGGTAAGTCTTCTTATGGGAACCATGTATCCCGCCATAGATACTACGGCAGGAGAAAGAGAAAGAGGAACCTTGGAAACCTTACTTACGCTTCCGGTAACTAACAGCGAGATAATTGTGAGTAAGTTTCTGGTTGTTGGAACCATCGGCATAATCTCCGCATTGCTTAATGTTATATCGCTTATCGGTGTCGGAGCTTATATGTACGGCGTAGCAAAATCATATAATGACAGTTTTTCCGGTGGAGTCGATATAGCTAAATTTATACCGGCTTTGCTTGTTGTAATTTTGTGTGTATTTGCTTTTGCAATTTTTATAAGTGCTATAACCATGTGTGTTACGGCCTTTGCAAAATCATATAAAGAAGCTAATAATTATATTACTCCTCTTTCACTCGTAGTTATGTTTGCTTCATTTATAGGATTTATTCCGAATGTAAGGCTTACGGAAAAGGTGGCTCTTATACCGATTGCAAATATAACGCTTTTGATAAGAGATATGTTGTCTTTTAAATATGATGCAACGGTTATTTTGCTGGTGTTGTTAAGTAATGTGCTATATGGCTTCTTTGCTATATGGATTCTGGGAAGAATTTATAACAGTGAATCCATTCTTTTCGGAGAGTCTGCTGCAGGTGTGCAGATTTTTGAAAGAAGAAAAAATATAAAATCCGGCGGTGTTCCGGAACTTGGAGATACCATCCTTGTGTTGGTAATAACCATCTTTGCAATGATTTATATAGGAGGAGCCATACAGCTTAAATTCAAATATTTCGGAGTTTTGGGAACGCAGTTTATAATTCTTGGTATACCTCTTTTGGCAGCTATATATACTAAAAAGAATTTAAAAAAGACATTCAAGATTAATAGCTGTAAGGGAGCTTACTTATTATCGGGTATTTTAATGATAATAGGAACCATTTTGCTTGGTATGGTTATTACGGCCGTTATAGGTGTATTTTTGCCGGACAGCATAGGTGAAACATACGAACTTCAGGAATCACTCATGGGTGATAGCTTTATTTCAACCTTGCTTGTGGTTGCCGTTGCACCTGCCATATGCGAAGAAATGATGTTCAGGGGATATGTATTTTCGGCTTTTGAAGATAAATTTAAACCTAAAACTGCCATGCTTATATCGGCATGTCTTTTCGGAATATATCATATGAGCTTTGTAAGATTTATCGTTACGGCTTTTATCGGTTATGTTACATGCTATGTTGTATATAAGTCAAAGAGTCTTTTTATGGGAATGATTATGCATTTTATAAATAATGGTCTCTCGTGTGTGATTATGTATTATCCGAAGCAGGTGGGGAAGATTTTTCCTATACTGACGAGTGAAACTCTGGAAGCCTTCGATCTTTTATTCTTGATTATTATCGGTACACTTTTTATATATATAGGATATATTTTGATAAATTCGAAAAAGGAAAAAGTTAGTTGATTCTTGAGAATAATATACAAATATGGTAGAGTGATTTTATTATCAGACTTGGAGATAAAAACTTATGAATAAAAAAGCTAAAAGTATTATTACGATTATTATTGCATTACTAATTGCCAATTTGGTTGCACTTGTAATTTTAATTAATGTTACAATTAACAGAGACAAGCCTGTTTTTATCAAAACGGAAACAGAGAGCCGTGAATGGACACTTACTCCGGATTATGAGGCTGCTATGATCCAAAACAATTTTTGGACCTATGTAAATGCTGCATATGTATTAATCGGATCGGAACCGAATTATGAGTTTTACAAAATAGCGAGCGGAGTTCCGAGGAATAATTATGAAGTAGATAATTTTTTTGTAGATGATGCTAATAATCTTATGTATTATCATGACGCTAATGCAACCAGAACTTCGAGGGTTGCCGTTGATGTGTCCTCATATCAAACCAATGTTGACTGGGAAGCTGTTAAGGCAGCAGGTGTTGATATGGCTATCATAAGAGCCGGATACAGAGGATACGGTACCGGAAAAATCGTAACCGATGATATGTTTAAAGCTCATATAGAGGGAGCTTTGGACGCGGGACTTGATGTTGGAGTTTATTTTTTTACTCAGGCCTTAAATTATAATGAGGGAGTTGAAGAGGCACTTTATACACTTAGTCTCATAAAAGATTATGATGTTAAGGGTCCCGTAATAATAGATACCGAGGATATGCCTGCCGACGGAGCAAGAACGGCAGAACTTGATATTGACTCAAGAACAGACAGTATTGTGGCTTTTTGTGAGACTGTAAAAGCTGCCGGCTATGAGCCTATGGTATATTCGAATCGTAATTGGTTTGTTCAACAGCTTGATATGAGCAGAGTTGGAAATTATAAGCTTTGGCTTGCACATTATTCAAATCAGCCTAATTTTCCTTATCTTTATACCGCATGGCAATATACAAGTGAGGGAAGACTTCCCGGAAATAATCTGAATTTAGATTTGAATGTATGGTTAGAATAATATAGTTATAAAAAAAAGCAGTGTTATGAGAATTATGATATGTATCATCTCAATTTGTACACTGCTTTTTTGATGTTTATTTTGCTTCAAGTACCACGGACATTTTCCACATATCATCATAGACTGTCCGGAATTCATCAATGGAATATGTTTTTACTCCGTCTATGGAATCGTATATTGTAACTGTATTATCGGGAATACTGTAGCCTGCCAATACCACACAATGCTCATTATAAACCCATGTATAATCGGTATCACCGTACTTATAAATGTATGAAGCCTTATTGCACGGCTTTAAGCCTACGGTGGTCCATACCAGAACGGGATAGCCTTTTGCAACATAAGTAAATAAATCCTTGAATTCTGTACCGCTTATATTTTTAGCTTTATAAGAGCTGTTGTTTTGGAGCAGGAACCTGTTGGCTGTATTTGTGAGTGCGGGAGCATAGCAGCCACCTCCGGGAGTTATGTCAGGACGTCCTTTATATCCCATGAGATAGTTTTCGTCAGAATAAATTAGATAATTATTTATTATTTCCGATTTATCCAATTGATAACCGAAATAGTTAAGCAGCATAGTCAAAGCCATGGCTTCACAACCTGCGGGGTATTCGGGATTTTGATAAATTATTTCAAGATTAAGTTCAACCTTATCGGGATTTTCGGGAAAATCTACGGTAGGTATTTCAACCTCGCCTGTTTCTTCATTTGCACGGGCAAATGATTCTATTGAAAAGTCAAAGGACAGACCATTGACTTCAAAATAAGCCTTGGCAGGCGGAACCTCTTTTTTCTTGTTTTTTTTATGCATAAAGAAAAAAAGAATACCACATATTATAATTAATAAAGCTATAATAATAAGAATTATTTTTTTTCTCATTACTGCCTCCGAAAGAAGATGTAAAAAAATGAAAACAAGTCTGTTTTTCATTAGTTGATTATATCATATACTGTGTTTGCGAGCAAGAAAAGTAGTTTTGTATGTACTACAGGATGTGATATATGCATAAACTGTAAAAACGACTTTTTGAGGTTTGATTTTGAGAGATTATATTGAGGAGAGGGTTTTGAGCATAGGTGAGTACATAGTTTTAAATAACGCAACGGTAAGACAGGCTGCCAGGGAATTCGGTGTCAGTAAATCTACGGCGCATAAGGATGCGGCGGACAGACTTCCGAAACTTAATTATGAGTTGGCAAAAAAAGTCAGAACGATACTTGATATAAATAAATCGGAAAGACATTTAAGAGGCGGTATGGCTACGAAGAATAAATATTCAAAAAATAATGAATAATAAAACAAAACAATTCGGGTAAACAGTTTTTTTTGGTATGTTTGCGGAATGATTGAAATTTCTTGCAGATGAAGATGTTTCGTATTATAATAAATAAGATTGAGATTAAAATGTTTATATAAAGGTATAGCGATTGAGGTTTTGATAAAATGAAATTTATACACATTTCAGATTTACATCTTGGAAAAAAACCGGATAAAGGCAGAAAATGGAGTGAAAAGAGATCGGAAGAATTATTTGAGAGCTTTAAAAATGTTCTTACGGTATGTGATGAACTTCAGATAGATCTTTTGCTTATTGCCGGAGATTTGTATGATACTCCACCTACAGAAAAGGAATTAAGAAAGCTTGATGTAGAATTAAAAAGATTATATAAAACAAAAACGGTAATAATTGCAGGTTCTTCGGACTATATGTCAGAGGATTCTGCATGGTCTAAGATTAATTTTTCATCAAATATTATAGTTCTTCCGGCAGGAAAAGCAACAAATGCATATATAGAAGATTTAAACGTATGTGTTACGGGATTCAGTTATGCTAAGCCTGAATATAAAGAAAGAATTCTTGAAAAGCTTAATCCTGGAAGGGAAGGCGCATATAATATCCTTTTGGGACATGGCGGAGACGCAACACATATGCCGTTTTCTTCGGAAAGACTTGCGAGAAAGAATTTTGATTATATTGCTCTTGGATATATACACAAGGTAAAGCATATTTTAAAAAATAAAATGGCCTTTTCGGGTTCGCTTGAGCCACTTGATTATACTGAAACCGGTAAGCATGGTTATATATACGGAGAGGTTGATGAGGAAGGCCATACGGGTATTACCTGGGTTCCCTGTAATAAGAGAAGTTATGTTAATACAACGGTTAAACTTGACAGCAGTATGGATAGCCATGCTATAAGCACTGCAGTAGAAAAGAAAATTTTGAGTCTGGGAAGAGATAATATTTATCGTATTATGCTTAAAGGAAAAATCGACAGCAAGGTTGAGATTGATTTAAGCGTAATAAAAGCAAATTATTATATAAACCAGATTATCAACAGGACAGAAGAATATTACGATTTAGATAAGCTTATGCAGGAAAATCGGAACAATATCGTCGGAAGATTTATAAAAAGTATGTCTGATGATGAAATAGAAAATGAGGACATAAGAAAAAAAGCCATGCGTTACGGAATAGATGCATTGCTTGAGATTGGTGAGTAGAATGTATTTAAATAAACTATTGCTCAAAAGCTTCGGAGAATTTAATAATAAAGAAATAGTTCTCAAGCCCGGAATAAATGTAATATCGGGAACAAAGGGTACAGCCAGAAAAAACATAAAGGATTTTATTATATCAATGCTTTATGGCCTGTCGGGCAATGCCATGAATGAAAAAAGAACTAATTTTTATGAAGTATACAAGCCTAAAGAGGGTAACTCTTTTTCAGGTAAAGCATACATCAAGGATGATGACAAAACCTTTTTTGTTGAGAGAAGCTTTGCAAAAAAGAACGGAAAGGCAAGCGTACTTGAATTAAATTCCGGAAAAGAATTAAAAGTAAAAAATGACAGTCTGGACGGCTTGATTTTTGATTGCAGCAGAGACAATTATGTCAACGGATATTGTGTCGATGATAAGTATGATGATTATTCGGAGTATTTTAATTATGATATAAAAAATATGATAATGACCGGAACATCATCAATTGACGTAAATAAAAGTATTGCATATTTAAAAAACAAAAGAAGAGAATATGACACGTCCGTTATCGAGGAAAATATAGAAGTAATCGATTCGGAGCTTGAGGATTATGAAGATGTCGATTCCGCATTAAAGGATGTAAGAAAAAAGATAAGTGCTATCGAGGAAGAACTTGCAATCGAAACTGCAAGAAGAAAGAGAGAAGCCCGAAGACTTATACAGACAAAAAAATCCGAGGATGAAAATGAGGATAATGATGGTACACAATCCGATAAAGAGGTAAAAGAGAAAGCTGAAGAAAAGACTGATGATAATTCCAAAAAAAATGCCGGAAATAATACTAATGAAGGAGTTTTTCTTGATCCTGAACTTTTAATGGAATACGAACCTGAGAAAAAGCTTACGGATAAATTATGGTTCATTATATTAACCGGTATTTTTGTTATCGCGGTTATTTCAGCGGTTGTTTGTATTTTGCCGTTTGACAAAGCGGTAAGACAGATTTTTATTATCTGTACATTTTTGTTCGTATTGGTTACAATCATTGAAGGCTTATATGCCAAAGGTGTATTTGAAGAGGAAGTCAGGACACCTTCGGAAGAGGAATTTAGACGTATCATTTATGAGCTTGAAAGAAAGACTGAGACCTATGAAGAGGTTGAAATTGATATGTCTTTTGCAAAGAGCTATCTGGATAAGAGAGAAGAACTGACAGACAAAGAAAGAAAAATACTTGCCGATATAACTAAACGTGATGAATTGACGGAAGAAAGAAAAGCATATGCCAAAAAGCTGGATAATGCACAAAAAGAGATACATGCTATAAATTTAGCTATTAATACAATTAATGATATATCAAAAGATATGAGTAAATCATACAGCTTTATTATAAATAACAATATATCGGATATTATTTCAAAATTTACAAATAAAAAGTATAACGATTTATACATTAATGAAAATAATAAACCGATGGTTATGTCTCAAAACGGATATGTCGAGATTGAAAATCTGGATAATTTTGATAAGCATCAGGTTTATCTTGCTATCAGATATTCCTTCTTAAAGAGCTTATGTGATGAGAAAAAAATGCCGGTTGTTTTGGATGGTGTTTTTGATGGATTGGACAATGATTATCTTGAAAATATAATTGATGTGACAAAGAAAATCAGTTCCGAACAAATGATTATTTTCACGTCTGATTACAGATTGATAAACAAATTAAAAGAAAAGGATATTAATTATAATCATATTGAACTAAATTAGTTTAGTTCAATATGATTTTTTCCTTTATAAATATAAGTCTTTGATTTTGGCTAATATTCTATATGGTATTTTCATATTTCCGCGACCTGTTCCCATCTTGATGTTTGGCTTTACAACACCGTGAAAGTCGGTTCCGCCGGTTAGAATTAAGTCATGATGAAGCGCCATACTGCGAAGCTTATCGCTTTCGTATGCGTTATTTGAAGAGTGGTAGGCTTCTATTCCTTTAAGTCCGAGCGTTTTAAGGTAATCAAGAAGTTCATCTATCTGTGCATAACCGAAATGGTATAACAGAGGATGTGCAAGAAATGAGCATTTGGCATAACGTGAAAGTATATCCATAGCGTGTTCACAGGTTACCTGTGGCTTCGGAAGGTAATACTTGCAGCCGACACCGATATATTTTCTGAATGCTGTATCTTTATCTTTACAGATACCTTCTTCGACCATGACGCGAGCAAAATGCGCTCTGGTTATAACACTGTCGGGATTTCCGTGGAGAAGCTTTTCCATAGTAATATCAAAACCGTCTTTTTGCATGAGCTCAACCATTTTTATATTTCTGTTCTCACGCTGCTTCTTGAAAAAATCAAGCTCTTTTTTTAATTCTTCATTTTGATAATCAATATAGAATCCGAGTATATGAATCTCTCGCTTTTGATAGTAGCATGATAATTCTATACCCGGAATAACTTCAATGTCTTTATCTTTGGTGTATTCCAGTATTTCCGGTATTCCGTCGACCGTATCATGGTCGGTAAGAGCGATGGCTTTAAGCCCCGCTTTGATGGCTTCGTCCGCAACTTCACTAGGCGTAAGTGAACCGTCAGAAGCATTTGAATGAATATGTAAATCTATTAAATCCATTTTTTCCTCCAAAAAATATTAGTATATTATAAAAAATACATATAAGTTAATTTAGCATAAAATATTAAATAAAACAATAAAATGCTTGCTATTGTCTTTTTACTTCATTATAATGTGGATAAATGTAAATCTGTGCGTTTTTGCGTGCTGATTTTATAGATTGGGAGGAAATATAATGAGCAAAAATAAAAAAAACGGTGAAGAATTAAATTCAAAATTTGTAAATATTCTTAAGCTTATCGTGATAGTTGCACTTGGCCTTGTGCTTCTGTTTTATCCGGGACAATCACTTGATACCGGTGTTAAGGCTTTGGGAATAGTTATTATAGTTGCGGGAGCGGTTGCACTTGTATCGGCTATGACTTCGCAGGATAAGAATGCTTATGTAACATTTCAGATAGTGGGGGCGATCCTCGGTCTGGTAGCCGGTATCATAGTTTTATGTAATCGCGGATTGGTTATTTCAATCTTCCCTGTATTGACAGGTGTTGGTCTTGCAATTTACGGTGCATTTGGAATAGCACAGGCGGTAACCTTTAAAAAGTATTATACAAAGGGCTGGGAGGCTCCGCTTTTATTTTCCGTTATCACGATACTTGTCGGTATACTTATAGCCGCTAATCCTTTCAAAACCATGAATACCATAGTAAGACTTATCGGTATAGTTCTTACTTATAACGGGGTCGTAGGTATCTGGATGCAGCTCAACAGAAGAAAGAAGAACCTTGTTTATCATAAGAATGAGATAATTGATGTCGAAGCTATCGAAATGGATGATGACGAGGATTAAAATACAAAAATATTTGACATAAAAATGACGGAAAGAGTTTAAAATGGACAGAGAATTAGAAGAAAAAAATATAAATGATAAGAAGACGGAAGAAAATAAAATGGGAGTTATGCCCGTGAAAAAGCTTATAGTATCCATGTCTCTTCCGATGATGGTATCGATGCTTGTGCAGGCACTTTACAATATAGTTGACAGTGTTTTTGTTTCAAGAATTTCGGAGGATGCCCTTACAGCAGTCACACTTGCATTTCCTATGCAGATGCTTATGTTTTCGGTTGCATCCGGTACTGCCGTGGGTATAAATGCACTTTTATCGCGCTCGCTGGGTGAGAAGAATTTTGATAAGGCTGATGATGCGGCAAATACAGGCATACTTCTTGAAATTTTCAGTTTTCTTGTTTTTGTGATAGTTGGTCTTACGGTTGTAAAACCTTTTATTTGTTCACAGACAGCAAATGAAAATATACAAAACTACGGTACGACTTATACAACCATATGTTGCTGCATTTCAATCGGTGTATTTATGCAAATGACCTTTGAGAGACTTCTTCAATCAACGGGAAGAACCTTTCTCAGCATGATTTCACAGATTACGGGTGCGGTCATAAATATGATTCTGGATCCGATACTTATATTCGGATTGTTTGGATTTCCAAAGATGGAAATGGCGGGTGCGGCTATTGCCACTGTTATCGGTCAGGTTGTTGCATCATGCCTTGGCATTTTCATGAATATAAAATTTAATAAGGATATCAGACTTTCGTTAAAGAAGATATTAAAACCCAAGCCGGATATTGTTAAAGCAATATATGGAGTAGGTGTACCGTCTATCTTGATGATTTCGATAGGTTCAATCATGACCTATGGTATGAACAAGATTCTTGGAAAGTTTTCCGATACGGCAACTGCAGTTTTTGGTTCTTATTATAAGCTGCAAAGTTTCTTTTTCATGCCGGTGTTTGGTTTGAATAACGGACTTATTCCTGTTCTTGCATATAACCTTGGTGCGGCAAGAAAAGACAGGATAGATGAAGCTCTTAAGTTTGCTTTAAAGCTTGCTGTATGTATTATGCTTGTGGGAACTATAGTATTTGAACTTATACCCGGAACACTTCTTAAGGTTTTTGATGCTTCCGATAATATGCTGGAAATCGGTATACCCGCATTGAGAATCATAGCGGTTCATTTCCCTATAGCAGCATGCTGTATAGTGCTTGGTTCGGAATTTCAGGCATTTTCACAGAGTATATATTCGTTAATCGTTTCCTTATGCAGACAGCTTTTGGTTCTTATACCGGTTGCATGGCTTTTGTCACTTACGGGAAATGTAAACAATATCTGGTGGTGTTTCCTTGTTGCTGAGATAGTATCAATAACTATCACGGTGATTTCGTTCAGAAGGGTAAATAAGAAGCTTCCTATTTAGTTTCTTGGATTATTGTTTTTTTGTAACTTCATTAAATTTTGAAGAAGGCGCGGTGACGGTGTAAATTTGGAGGTTGCCTATGAAAAATAAAATTATTAAAAAGCTGTTTTCTGTTTTGCTTGCTGTTATTTTGGTTGTTCCGGCATGGAACTTAAACAGCCGGGCGGATGGGGAATATACTATAGAAGTTAATGTTACTTTAAATGTGGTAACCGTATATCAATACGGAAATCCCGTCAAGGCCATGGTTTGTTCAACGGGAACTTCAACTCCGCGAAGCGGTACATATCGTACATCCGACAAATATGAATGGCGCTCACTTGTAGGCGGAGTTTCGGGACAATATGCAACGAGAATCACAGGTCAGATATTATTTCATTCTGTCCCATATACCAGATATGGGGATAAATCTTCTTTGGAATATTGGGAATATGATAAACTCGGAAGTGCCGCATCACTTGGATGTGTCAGACTAAGTGTGGAAGATGCGAAATGGATATATGATAATTGTGCAAGGGGTACAAGCGTTACATTTATAACAGGATATTCGGCGCCTCTCGGAAAACCATCGTCATATGCTATTTCAAATGCTCCGTCGGATATAAGAGGCTGGGATCCTACCGATCCGGATTCATCAAATCCGTGGAACTATAAATATCAGGATGTTTGTTTTGACGCTGATTTTTATTATAATAATTATTCCGATTTAAGAAGTCTTATCGGAAATGATGAGAAGGCACTTAAGGTACATTGGCTTACCAACGGAATCAGAGAAGGAAGACAGGCCAGTGAAGAATTTGATGTGTCCTTTTATAAAAATTCCTACAGCGATCTGCAGGCGGCATACGGAAACGATAATTATTTATATGTAATGCATTATATTACTTCCGGAAGATATGAAGGAAGGCAGGGCGCCGAAAGTAAGCATCCTTATATAAAAGGAAAATGTCAAATGCCATACACCGGTGAGGGCGGAGGATATCTCATCGGAATAGAGTCGTATGACAATCCTAATCAATCATATCGATATGAGATGCTTATACTGGATTGTAATTTATATGTTCAGGGACTTGATGCATGGATTTATACAACCAATCAATGCTGTGTTCCCGAAGGCAATGCTTTGTGGACAATATGGCAGCCACAGTATGGCTATTATTGGACATTGTTCAGGGTATTTGATGAGAACGGAAATATGCTGGATGAAGCATGTTACGGATTTGTTAATGCGTTTTAGTTAATGTCTTGATTTATAATAAAAAGTGTGCTAAACTATGCCATTGAAAAATGAATACATAGGTAGACGGTGCCGATGGATTGAAGCTGTATGTATAATATGGTAATCTGTTCTGACGTTAAAAGGGAAGCAGGTGAGAATCCTGCACGATCTCGTCACTGTATTGGAGGAGTATAAAGCATATGTATCAATTATATATAATTGATACAGCCACTGACAAATGTTGGGAAGGTTTGCTTTATATGTTGATAACTGAGCCAGGAGACCTGCCGCTTACTTGGTACAGGAATGAAAATTCCGGATTACGAGGCATTAATCGTACCGTAAATAACGATTTATATCGAGTTTTTTTGATGCCTTTTATTATGTGTAAAAGGCATTTATTATTTAAAAAACAAGGTGTTTAAGTTATTATTTCCGTACCAGCTTTGTATCACATCAAAGGAGGAAAAATAATGAGAAAGAAACTTTTGGTTTTGGCGCTTGCAGGTTGTATGGTACTTGCAACAGGTTGTGGTAAGGATTCAGACAAGGATACCACAAAGGAGACTACGGAGGTAGCTACAGAGGCTACTACTGTTGAGACTACTACAGAGGAAGCAACCAAGGTGGATGCCGAAGAGGTAACTGAAGCTGAGGAAGAAGATGAGGAGAATTATGAGACAGGTGATGCAAGTCTTGATGATCCTTTAAATCAGGATGAAATAGGCGATAGTGAGCTTCTTGTAGTAAGCTTTGGTACAAGCTTTAATGACAGCAGAAGACTTACAATAGGTGCTATCGAGGGAGCGCTTGCAGATGCTTTTCCAGAGTATAGCGTAAGAAGAGGTTTTACAAGCCAGATTATTATCGATCATGTAAAGAAACGTGATAATGTAACAATCGATAATGTTACCGAAGCACTTGACAGAGCTGTGGATAACAATGTCAAGACACTTGTGGTTCAGCCTACACATCTTATGGATGGTTTTGAATATAATGATCTTACTGAAGAAATTTCACAATATGCGGATGCATTTGATCAAATAGTAATAGGTGAGCCTCTTCTTACATCAGACGAGGATTATGAAGCAGTTGCAAAGGCTATAACTGAGGCAACCAAGGAATATGATGACGGAAAGACTGCAATCTGCTTTATGGGACATGGTACCGAGGCTGATTCAAATGAAGTATATGCACATATGCAGGAAGTATTGACAGAGCTTGGATATGATAATTATTATATAGGTACCGTTGAGGCAGAGCCGAGTCTTGAAGACTTAATCGAAGCCGTAGGCAAGGGTAACTATGAGAGAGTTGTTCTTGAACCGCTTATGGTTGTTGCAGGTGATCATGCTAACAATGATATGGCAGGTGATGATGAAGATTCATGGAAGTCTGCATTTGAGGCTGAAGGTTATGAAGTAGAATGTGTATTAAAAGGTCTCGGCGAGTTTCCTGAGATACAGCAGCTTTATGTAAAACATGCTCAGGATGCAATTGATAAGCTTAAATAAAGGATAGAGGATTAATTAAAATGAGAAAGTTTTTTGGAAAAGCAGTTATATTTTCATCACTCTTTGTTTTTGCATTGACAGGTTGTTCTTCGAAGAAAAATGATGAAACGACCACGTCAAGTGACACAGAGGCGGTAACAGAAGCGGTTACCGAAGAGGTAACGGAAAAAACAACAGAGGAAAAAGCCAGCGATTCCGATGCATCGGGAAAGGTTGCTGATTCTTCCGAAATGACAACTGTTGATGAGGTTGTTGAGGAGGGCATGGTTCCTATCAAGGCCGATATGATTAATGACGGTGAGTATGATGTGGTTGTTTCGTCAAGCTCATCCATGTTTAAAATCGAAAAGTGTACACTTAAGGTTGAAAACGGCAGTATGACTGCAGTTATGACAATGGGCGGAAAAGGATATTTATATTTATATCCCGGAACAGGAGAGGAAGCGGTAGATGCCGATGAATCGGAATATATCCCGTATGTTGAAGACGAGGACGGAGCACATACTTTTGAATTTAAAGTAGATGCTTTGGATGAAGGTATTCCGTGTGCTGCTTACAGTAAGAAAAAAGAAAAGTGGTATGACAGAACCATACTTTTCAGAGCAGATTCTCTTCCGGTGGATGCATATAAGGAAGGTGTATTTACAACAGTAAAGTCTCTTGGACTGGAAGACGGAAATTATACAGCTGAAGTGACTTTAACCGGCGGTTCGGGAAAGGCAGGTGTTGATTCGCCGGCAAATATAAGTATATCAAACAATGAAGCTGTTGTTTCAATAGTCTGGAGCAGTCCGAATTATGACTATATGATAGTAAATGATGAAAAGTATCTTCCGGTTAATACCGAGGGTAATTCGGCTTTCAAAATACCTTTGATAATGTTTGACCGTAATATCACGGTTATAGCCGATACTGTTGCCATGAGTGAGCCTCATGAGATTGAGTATAAATTAAATTTTGATTCATCTACAATTAAAAAAATTGAGGAATAGAATTTATTAAATTATGAGATTAAAATCTAAAAAGCTTTTTATTATTTTATGTTTTATTTTTTGGATTATACCGGTTTTAAGCGGTTGTGCCGAAAAAAAAGAAGACAAAAACGAGACAAACAATAATATAGATACTTTAGGTGAAGCCCCTTTAATAGAGGGGCTTCATTTTAAAGAAACTGTTTCTTTGGATTATGCCGAATGTTTTGAAATTTACAGATATGAGGAAGGCTATTCTTTAATCTGTGTTAATTACGGGAGAAACTATCTTGTGGTACCAGAAGGAAAAGATGTACCTGCCGGTACCGGGGATTTTTATATTATAAAAAAGCCGGCTTCAAATATATATGTAGCATCGACTTCAACTATGGCATTATTTGATGCGATGTCGGGGCTTGAAAGTGTTGGAATGACTTCACTTCCTTCTGAGGATTGGTACATGGAATCTGTAAAGAGTGCGATGGAAAATGAAGACATCCTTTTTGCAGGAAAATATTCCGAGCCGGATTATGAACTGTTGCTTGATGAAGACTGTAAACTGGCAATAGAAAATACCATGATACTTCATGCACCTGAAGTACAGGAAAAGCTGGAAGAACTTGGAATAACGGTATTCATTGACTGTTCAAGCTATGAAACGCATCCTCTCGGAAGAACGGAGTGGATTAAGGTTTATGCCGAGATCACAGGAAGGCAAAAGGAAGCGGAGACTTTCTTTGCCGGGCAAAAGGAATATGTGGATAAGCTTGCCGGATATAAAAATACAGGTAAGACGGTTGCATATTTTTATATAAATGCAGCAGGTGCGGTTGTAGTAAGAAAGTCCGCTGATTATATTCCCAAGATGATTGAGATAGCAGGTGGACGTTATATATTTGAAGAACTTGGAAAAGAGGATACAAAAGCATCATCGAGTACAAACATAACAATGGAAGAGTTTTATAATACTGCAAAGGATGCCGATTATCTTATTTACAATGCGGCTATAGAAAATCCGATAAGCAGTGTTGATGAACTTATAGAAAAAAATGCACTTTTTGCCGATTTTAAAGCGGTTAAAAATGATAATGTCTGGTGTACGGAAAAGAATATGTTTCAG
>DFDU01000005.1 GCA_002369325.1 Lachnospiraceae bacterium UBA3820 | reverse complement strand
GAGGTTCTTAAAGGACTTAATCCCGGACAGATGGTTATAAAGATTGTTAAGGAAGAAATGGATAAGCTTATGGGCTCCGAAGTTACGGAGATTAAGCTTTTACCTTCCAACGAAGTAACCGTAATAATGATGTGCGGACTTCAGGGTGCAGGTAAGACAACAACGGTTGCAAAGCTTGCAGGACAGTTTAAGAGTAAGGGAAGAAAACCTCTTTTGGTTGCCTGTGATGTATACAGACCTGCAGCAATCAAACAGCTCGAGATAAACGGTGAGAAGGTTGGAGTTCCGGTATTTACGATGGGCGACGGACACAAGCCGGTAAATATTGCCAAAGCTGCCATAGAGCATGCGGAAAAGAACGGTAACAACGTTTTATTTATAGATACTGCAGGACGTCTTCATGTGGATGAAGAGATGATGAATGAACTTGCGGAAATCAAGGCAAATGTTAATGTCAATTATACGATTCTTACCGTGGATGCCATGACAGGTCAGGATGCGGTGAATGTTGCTGTTTCGTTTAATGAGAAAATCGGCGTGGACGGTGTTATTCTCACAAAGCTTGACGGTGATACAAGAGGCGGTGCCGCACTTTCAATCAAGGCTGTAACGGGTAAGCCTATTTTATACGCAGGTATGGGAGAAAAGCTTACCGATCTTGAGATGTTTTATCCGGACAGAATGGCAAGCCGTATTCTGGGAATGGGCGATGTCGAGAGCCTGATTGAAAAGGCTCAGGCAGCCATAGATGAGGAAAAAGCACTTGAAATGGAGAAAAAACTCCGCAAGGCGTCTTTTGATTTTAACGACTTTCTTGAGCAGATGGAGCAGATGGAAAAAATGGGTGGTATGGGAGATATACTTAAGATGCTGCCCGGATTTTCAAGTAATAAGCAGCTTAAGGACATTGATATAGATGAAAATGCAATGAATATGCCGAAAGCAATAATTTATTCCATGACACCACAGGAAAGAAGTAATCCGGATATCATAACTCCGAGCCGCAAAAAGAGAATAGCAAACGGTGCGGGTGTTGATATAAGCGAAGTTAACAAGCTGCTTAAGCAATTTGAACAATCAAAGAAGATGATGAAGCAGATGTCCGGAATGATGGGCGGTAAAAAACGCGGAGGCTTCAAGCTGCCGTTTGGATTTTGATAATAGGTAATAACTTATTATAGATTATGCAAAAAGATAAATTCATGAATAATCATGATAGATAAAGGGAGGTGAAAATGACATGGCAGTAAAAATAAGATTAAGAAGAATGGGATATAAGAAGCATCCTTTTTATAGAGTAATCGTTGCTGACTCCAGGTCACCTAGAGATGGTAGATTTATCGAAGAGATAGGTACTTACGATCCTAATCAGGAGCCAAATGTAGTTAAGATTGACTCGGAAGCTGCAAAGAAGTGGCTTAATAATGGTGCTCAGCCAACAGAAACAGTAGCTAAATTATTTAAGCAGGCAGGTATCGAAAAGTAATCAAGGGAGGTATCGGTAATGAAAGAATTAGTTGAAATTATTGCAAAATCTCTTGTTGATAATCCTGATGAAGTGGCTGTAAGCGAAACCGCAGACGGCGATACTGTTACAATTGAACTTAAGGTTGCACCTGATGATATGGGTAAAGTAATTGGTAAGCAGGGTAGGATTGCCAAGTCTATCAGAACTGTCGTTAAGGCAGCAGCTTCTAAGGGTGACAAAAAGGTAATTGTAGATATTAAATAATTCTGTTTGACTTTATGGGGTGCGCAAATGCTGCACCCCATATTTTGCTTTATGAAATGTTTTTTGATCTTTCGATAATAAGGAGAATTTATGGAGGATATATTCAGAATCGGAGTGATTACATCTACACACGGATTGAGAGGGGAAGTCAAGGTTTTTCCAACAACCGATGATGTAAACAGATTTAAAAAATTGAAAAAATGCTTTATACGTACAAAGGATAAAGATATTGAAGTTGAAAAAAATACTTGTAAATTCTTTAAAAATATGGTTATTCTCTCATTTAAGGAATTTAACAATATTAATGATATAGAGAAATATAAAGGCTGTGACCTTTATGTTACAAGAGAAAACGCTGTTCCTCTCAAGGAGGATGAATTTTATATATCGGATATAATCGGAGCCGATGTATATGAGGAAAACGGCGATTGTCTGGGAAAACTCAAGGATGTTATGAAAACAGGTGCAAATGATGTTTTTGTTGTGGAGCTTAAAAGCGATAAGAAAGAATTGCTGGTTCCGGTTATCAGGGAATTTGTGCCTGAAATGGACATTGAAAACAAGAAAATAGTTATACGATTGATGAAAGGAATGCTTGATTAGGATGAATTTTCATATCATGACACTATTTCCGGATATGGTTATGAACGGATTGTCCGAAAGTATAACCGGAAGAGCTATAAATAATAATCTGATAAATGTAGAAGCAGTAAATATCAGAGATTATGCAAATAATAAATACGGACATGTCGACGATTATACATATGGTGGAGGAGCCGGGATGCTTATGCAGGCTGAACCGGTTTATCAGGCATATAAATCCATTGTCAATAAGGTCAATAGGGACATTTCGGATGATAAAGCTGTAAAAAAAACGAGAGTTCTTTATATGACACCGCAGGGTAAGCCTTTTAATCAGGCAATGGCGGAGGAATTATCAAAAGAAGAGGAACTTATAATTCTTTGCGGTCACTACGAGGGCATTGATGAAAGAGTTCTTGAAATGATTGTAACGGATAATATTTCAATCGGTGATTTTGTTCTTACCGGAGGAGAGCTTCCGGCAATGATGATTGTAGATGCGGTCTCAAGACTTGTTCCGGGAGTACTCGGAGGAGAAGAGAGCGCACTTTACGAATCATTTTATGACGGACTTCTGGAATATCCGCAATATACAAGACCTGAAGAGTTTATGGGCAGGAAGGTTCCGGAGGTGCTTTTGTCGGGACATCATAAAAATATCGAGAAGTGGAGATATGAAAAGTCACTCGAACGTACAAAAGAGAGGCGACCTGATTTGTATGAAGCTTATATTAAAAAACAATCGGAACAGGAAAAGAATAATAAAAAAACAAAATGAAGTATAGAACTTGTTTTATATCACAATATGATGTATAATAAACGAGTTATTAAAACTTTTGGAGGATAAAATAATGAAAAAGAAACTTTATATAATTGCGATTATGACAATGATGCTTTGTCTTTTCACAGGTTGCGGAAAGAAGAAAGAGAAAACTACGGAAGAAACAAATAAGGCATTAAAGGATGATATAGTATTATTTGTAAATGAAAAACTTCCTGCTATTGAGAGCGACCGAAACAAAGCTGTTTCTATATATAATTCATATTTTGAGTCTGAAAATGCAGATCTTGAGAAGTTTTCTTCTGACCTGCAGGGAACAGCTATTCCTGCAATGGAGAAATATGTAAATGACCTTGCGGCAATTGAGACTGCAACCGATGAAGTTAAAGCATTGAAGGATTTATATCTTCAGAGTGCACAAAAACAGCTTGATGCGATGAATAAGGTTGCTGCTTCGATTAATGAAGAAAATCCTGATTATCTTACGGAAGCAGATGCGCTTATAAAGGAATCGGAGGATTTGATTTTACAATATCAGACACAGCTCAGAACACTTGCCATGGATAACGATATCGTTGTAAACGGCAGTTTTTCTGATGGTGTTTCAACAGGAACAGATGCTACACCTTAAATGGTTTTTAATATTAACTGATATATTAAACGGCAACAGTTTTTAAACTGCTGCCGTTTAATAGTATAGGAGAATTGTTATGGATGAGCATATAGTTGAGGGATACTATTTTGAAGATATCCGGGAAGCGGGAAAAGCAAAAAAAGAATATTTTAATATCTGTAAAATAAAAAGCAGCATATCATTTGATGATTTACAGGGTTTGAAAAAAATGTACCTTAAGCTTGTTGAAAAAAAATATTTTTCAACACCTGTCGGCTATGCGTTTCTTCAGGATATGCGTGAATATCTTGTAGAAAATCTTCAGGATAATGATTTGCCTCTTATTAACATTGCAAGAACAAATATTGTAAAAGTTCCGGATGTAATAAATGAAAAACATCCCGAGGTTTCTTCGGAAAAATATAAAAAATTAAGAAACGAATACGGAAAGATGAAAAAGCTTAAGTTCAGGCTTCAGATTGCGGTTATTTCACTTTTGGTTATTGTAGTAGGTATGCTTTATATAATGGCAACCAATGAAAATGTCGGATACTTTAATACTGAAGAAAAGATAGTAAATAAGTATGCCGCATGGGAGGAAAGGCTTGAAAACCGTGAGCATGAGCTTGATCTGAGAGAAGATGAATTGAATCTTTTGGAGGAAGAGTTGAATAATCAAAAGAGTACGGATAGTGATACAGGTAAATAATAAGAATAAACGTGTGATTTCACATTTTCAACATAATATACATGTATAATTATGGTCAAAAATATATGGAGGCGGGTATATGGAAGATTTGAAGGTCCTTGTTGTTGATGATGAAAGCAGAATGAGAAAGCTTGTTAAAGACTTTTTGATAAAAAATAATTATATTGTTATTGAGGCTGCTGACGGAGAGCAGGCAGTTGATATATTTATGTCCACAAAGGATATATCGCTTATTATCCTTGATGTTATGATGCCGAAGCTTGACGGATACGGAGTGGCTGAAGAGATAAGGAGGGTCTCTGATGTTCCGATAATCATGCTTACGGCAAAAAGTGATGAAAAAGATGAATTAAAAGGTTTTGAACTCGGAATAGACGAATATATTACAAAACCTTTTTCGCCTAAGATACTTGTAGCAAGAGTAGGTGCCGTATTAAGAAGAAGTGAAAATTCCGGAAAAGAAGAAATGCTTGTTGCAAACGGTATAGAAATGAATATTTCCGCACATCAGGTTAAGGTTGACGGAGTACCTGTTGATTTAAGCTATAAAGAATTTGAATTGCTTAATTATTTTCTGGTAAATAAAGGTGTGGCTCTTTCAAGAGAAAAAATACTGAATAATGTGTGGAATTATGACTATTTCGGAGATGCAAGAACTATAGATACACATGTAAAAAAATTAAGAAGCAAACTGGGAAGTAAGGGTGAATATATAAAAACCATATGGGGAATGGGATATAAATTCGAGGTGTAGTAAGATATGAAGATATCCATGAGAATGAAAATTACCTTAATGGTGCTTATAATTTCATCGTTTATCGTTGCGGTTTCCTGGATTGTATGTAATGTTGCCATTGAAAAGGTATTTATTAAGAATCTTAAAAATAATCTGATTACAACATATAAGTCATGCAACAGTCTTTTTGGTGACAAATACTACAGGGATGACAGTCTTGAGGATTTGTACGGTAAGATAAAAAATCCGGCAGGAGCCGTTGTCCTTATTTTGGATATCGACAACAACAGGGTTTATTATACTTCGGTAAATGATAACGGTATGATGATAAACAGTCTGTATAGAATAATTGATTCTGTAATAGAAGCTGATGAAGGAAGAAATCTTAAACCTTCCGAGTATATTATACAGAGAAATTACGATGATACAATTAATTCCGATTATTTTGACCTTGTAGGAAAACTGGATAATGGATATGTTATTATAATTCGAAGTCCTATTTCCGAGGTGGATTCATTTGTAAAAACGGTAAAAAGGGTATTCAACTATATAGCTGCAACACTCATTATTTTCTGTTCGTTTTTCGTACTCTTTATAAGCAATATATTCACAATACCTATAAAAAAGCTTTGTCATTCGGCAAGAAGAATGGCGGATTTGGATTTTGATACAAAGGTAAAGGTTGACACAAAGGATGAAATAGGAGAACTTGGAGAATGTATGAATGAGCTTTCGTCCAAACTCGAGGATACTATTTCAAAGCTTAAATGTGCCAATATCGAGCTTGAAAAAGATATAGAGGAAAAAAGAAAAATTGACGATATGCGGAAGGAATTTCTCTCGCATGTATCTCACGAATTAAAGACTCCGATAGCGCTTATTCAAGGATATGCGGAGGGTCTGAAGGATAATCTGTTTGATGACAAAGAAAATATGGAATTCTATTCCGATGTAATAATTGATGAGTCAAAGAAGATGAATCAAATGGTTCAAAAGCTGATTACATTAAATGAGATAGAATTCGGTAACTTTAATTTAAATATCGAAAGATTTGATATTGTTGCACTTATAAGAGGAGTATTGGATTCGACAAAAATTCTTGCTGCCGATTCTAATATTAGAATCGAATTTGATGAAGAAGAACCTGTTTGTGTTTGGGCAGATGAGTTTTTGATAGAAGAGGCGTTTACAAACTATCTTACAAATGCAATTCATTATGTTTCGGAAAATGGTTTGGTTAAGATCTATTTTGAGCATAAGGTAAATATTATACGAGTATGTGTGTATAATCAGGGAAATCCCATTGCAGATGAGGATATAGACAAATTATTTATTAAATTTTATAAATCGGATAAAGCAAGAAGCAGGGAGTACGGCGGTAACGGAATAGGCTTATCAATTGTTGCTGCTACCATGCAGGCACACGGCAAAGCTTATGGCGTTTATAATACTTCCGACGGAGTTGTATTTTATTTTGATTTAGACACTAATATGCCTTGCTGATATTAAAAAAAAGTGTTAAAATATTATAGGTTGTACATTTTATTATGTGCGGAGGACTGTAATGAAAAAAATAATAGCGATAGGGTGCATTCTTTTGCTGATGCTAAGCTCGACCGGCTGCGCAAAAACGATTGAACTTACAGACGAGGAAAGATATCTTGTTGCGGAATATGCTGCTGAGCTTTTGTTGAAGTATGACAGAAATACAAAGATGAAGTATTATTCGGGAGAAAATGAAACGACCACTGAGGTCATAACTACCGAAGAAATTACAACCGAGGAGATTGCAACAACTGAAGAGGTTACGACTGCAAGTGAGGCAACTACTGAGGAAGCTGATACTTCGGTTGAACAGGATAATACTACACAGGCAGAAAGTGACAACGTCGATCTGTCCGGAAAAACTGCGGATAAAAACTTTGACATAGCGGCGTTTGCCGGAATAAACGAGGTATCCGTAAAATATTCATATTACATGATAGCACAAGAATACCCGTCAACCGATCGTGACGGTGTGGCAATTACCATAGAAGCACCGAGCGGTTATAAGCTTTTGGTCTTAAAATTCAATATGGAAAATAAAACCGGAGACGATCAATATATTGATTTATACAGTAAGGATCTGGAATATAGTATTATAATCAATGATAAAAAATCAGCTAAGCAAATGCTTACTATTTTAATTGATGATTTATATACATATCAGGGAACCATTCATGGTAATATGTTTGAAGAAGTTGTGCTTTTATTCCAGGTTTCAGATTCGGTTGCTGAGGAAATACAGAATGATAGTTTAAAACTTAAGGTTACGGATAGTGGTAATAACAGTACAATTATACCATTAGATTAATATAATGCAGGGAGGTTTGCTTATGGATACAAACATTTTATTGGAAAGCGGAACAAATGAACTTGAGGTATTGGAATTTGTTATCAGAGGAAATCATTATGGAATCAATGTAGAGAAGGTCAGAGAAATTCTTACATATCAGGCGGTTACACCAATACCGAATTCCCATCCTTGTATTGAAGGTATATTTATGCCGAGAGA
>DFDU01000123.1 GCA_002369325.1 Lachnospiraceae bacterium UBA3820 | reverse complement strand
CAAAAAATATAACTTAAAGGATCTCTTAATATTTCTTTTCTGTTTCTCTTTGAAAATGCTTTAATCTTATTCATTTGAAGCCACCCCGCTTTCAGCTATTGTTACAAATGCTTCTTCAAGTCCTTTTCCCGGTTTTCCGGCTGCATTTTCTATCTCCGACAAATTTCCGCATGCAACTATCTTCCCGGAAATCATAATACCGATTCTATCCGAAAGATGTTCTGCCTCCTCCATATAATGAGTCGTAAGTATTATAGTCATCTTGCCTTTTAAAGCTTCAATCGCACGCCATAATTCACGTCTGGCAAGCACATCCAGACCAAGCGTCGGCTCATCCAAAAACAAAATCTTAGGATTGCTTATAAGCGCCATGGCTATGGAAAGCTTACGCTTCCATCCTCCCGAAAGAGTTTTTGATCTTTGATTTTCAACCTCGGATAAATTGAATATCGAAATTATATTATCTACCTTTTCTTTTATCGTCTCTTTATCCGAATAATATATTTCAGCCATAAATTCAAGATTTTCACGAACTGTCAGTTTTTCCGCAACCGCCGTATCCTGCGGAGAAATACCAATTATTCTTTTTATTTTTTCTTTATCCTCTTTAACATTATTTCCGTCTACAAAAGCCTCTCCTGAGGTAGGTGTAGAAAGACAGGATAACATTCTTATGGTTGTAGTTTTTCCTGCACCGTTTACACCAAGAAGTGAAAAAAGCTCTCCTTCCTTAACCGTAAGGTTGACAGAGTCAACAGCTGTCTTATCCTTATATTTCTTTGTCAGATTATTCGTTTCAATTATATTCATATATTCATCCCTCTTTTTTGATTAATATAATTTTATATCAGCTTAAATCTCCGGGAACACCTTTCATATTTACAAGAGCCATACCGCCCTTATTTTCATCGCCAAGCAAAAGCAAAGAATCTCCCGGATTAATATTAAAAAGCTTTCTGCAATTCACAGGAAGCGTAATCTGTCCCTTATCATTTACTTTACAAAGACCAAACACGTGCTTTCCATCATGCTCCTGCGCACCGTCCTTGATATCTCTTACGAGCATATCTATAGTTGTTCCGTATAAATCCGCAAGCTTTATACAGCATTCTATATCCGGATTCGATTCTCCCTTTTCCCACTTGGCCACAGCCTGTCTTGAAACACCAAGCTTCTCCGCTATCTCCTCCTGGGAAAAGCCACTTTGCTTACGATAAATTTTTAAAGCCGTATATTGTATACTCATTTTCTATATTCCCTCCTACTCCTTAAAGATATTAAATCACTATGAAAATGTAAAGTCAACATACACAAATTAACATCAATGTAATATTTGGTTGCATTTTACGAAAATGACACAATAACCAAACATAAACGCCACATATGATTACATATTACGAAAATGCAATCAGGGACGGTTCTTATTGATATATATCAACAGGAATCGCCCCTAAAAGCAAATAAAGCAAAATCGGGAACGTAACCGTCCCCGATTTAAATATAAATTAATTAGCCTCTTTTTAAGAAATCCGGTATTTTTATTCCGCCTCCGGCTGCGTTTGGCTGAGCGCCTGCGGCCGGCTTAACCGGTGCGGTCTGTCCTACTGTTCCCGAAGAAGCAACAGGCTTAATCTGAGTATTAAGCGGTCTGATGTTTGATGCGCCTGTTATAGGCTGACCTGAGTATGTAGGAGTCTTAAGCGGTGTAACCGAAACAGTTGCCGGCTTAGAAACACCTGCCTGTGTACCCGGTACGGAAACTGTAGCTGTCTTGGCATTTCCTTCAATACCTGTTGCGATGATGGTAATACATACATCCTCACCCATAACATCATTATCAACAGTACCAAAGATGATATTTGCTCCATCTCCGGCAACCTCAGTAAGATATGTAATCGCATCGTATGCTTCAACGATACCGATGTTACCTGAGAAGTTAACAATGATATCCGTAGCACCTGAAACAGTAGTTTCAAGCAATGGGCTATCCATAGCTGACTTGATTGCGTCAACTGCTTTATTATCTCCACTTGCTCTACCGATACCAATATGAGCAACACCCTTATCTCTCATAACTGTCTGGATATCCGCAAAGTCAAGGTTGATAAGACCCGGTTTATTGATAAGGTCTGTAATACCCTGTACACCCTGCTGAAGAACCTCATCAGCCTTCTTTAATGCTTCAGGTAAGCTTGTACGCTTATCACAGATCTGAAGAAGCTTATCATTTGGTATAACTATAAGAGTATCTACATTTTCCTTAAGCTTTGCAATACCGTTTACGGCGTTGTTCATACGTGGTTTACCTTCAAACGAGAAAGGCTTGGTTACAACACCAACAGTTAAAATACCAAGGTTTCTTGCAATCTCTGCTACAACAGGTGCTGCACCTGTACCGGTACCACCACCCATACCACAGGTTACGAAAACCATATTGGCATCCTTCATTATATCAGTTATCTCTTCTCTGTTCTCTTCTACGGCACCTGCACCAATTTCAGGTTTTGCTCCGGCACCAAGTCCTTTAGTGAGCTTTTCACCTATCTGAATTTTGGTAGTTGCTCTGCTCTGTGATAAAATCTGCTTATCGGTATTTATAGCTATAAGCTCAACACCTTCCACATTTTCATCAATCATTCTGTTAACTGCGTTGTTTCCTGCTCCACCTACACCAATCACAAGGATTCTTGCAGGGGTCTTTTCATCGTTTGACTTTATTTCAAGCAAGGTTCTTTCCTCCTTAATAAAAATTTCACTATTTTTTACCCCATGTAACAGGGCAAAACTACCCACATTGTTACAATATTACCCATATAATATAATTTTTTTCATAAATAATCAAGGGTTTTTCTATTTTTTCTTGCTAAAACTTGCTGTAGAATCATTTGAATCAAAATCTTTCATATAGAGTATTCCCTCCATCCCTTCCAGGTTTTCAAGAATACTACCGAGATTCATCATCTGAATGGCCAGATTATCCCCCTTTCCGAGTTCTATTGTAATCCCGTCATGATAAAGGATTATTTCATTTTCAGCCGTAAATTTTATGCCGTCTATATCAAGTCCGTACTTATCAATAAGCTGAGTTATTGATAAGATGGATTTAAACTTGCTTTCGTTATCAATGGGAAGCTTTTTTCCCATTTCCCATTCGGTAAAATTAAGTCCTCTTATACAAGGTACTCCTTCTATAATTTCCTGTGAGGATTCGAGGACGATTCCATCCTTGTCAAAATAAACATAACCGTCCATATACTCTACACAGCCGGCTACCGACTTTTCATATACCGTTACCGATATCTCATTTTTAGATACAAAATCAATATCTATCTTTGCAACAAACGGGATATCACCAATCGGTTTTATTTTGTTTTGAAAATAAAGTACTATAGTGTTGTCGGCAAAGCTCTGCTCTCTTACCGCATCGATTATTACCTGTTCATTAACCTTGGAACAGCCCGATACTTTTATCTCGATTATTTTAAATGTACTTATGTATATAAAAACCGACATAAGTATTACAAACACTATCAATAAAATATATCTTTTTTTCATACACTTTTCCTCGTTGTGTACACTTTACTGCTCCGTTAAACTCATCTGTCTTGAAACAGATAAAACGAGTCCGATTTCCGCAAGCATAAATACAAGCGAAGTACCGCCATAGCTTATGAACGGAAGTGTAACACCGGTAGGCGGTATTGTATTTGTTACAACGCCTATGTTTACTATAAGCTGAACTGCGACATGAGTTATTACTCCCGTAATGATAAATCCACCGAAGCTGTCAACCGCACCGTCAGCTATAAACTTAAATCTGAAAATAAGTAAAACAAATAATGTTATTACTACCAAAGCACCAAACAGTCCAAGTTCTTCACATATTACCGAAAAAATCATATCATTGTGAGACTCCGGAAGGAAACCAAGCTTTTGAATACTGTTACCAAGGCCTCTTCCAAAAAAACCGCCGGAGCCAATTGCATAAAGTGACTGTATGGTCTGAAAACCATATTTACTTGTTTCCGGATGTTTCCATGCATCAAATCTGTCGCTTCTGTATCCAACACCCAGTGCAAGAACGGCTGCCGCAATGAAACCGACAATTCCAAGCACAATAAGGTTAAAAAGCTTCGGACTTGCAACAAAAAGAATTGCGACTACAATTGCAAAGCATACAATCGCCGTACTTAAGTTTTCTACTGCTATAAGTCCTATACAAATGAGCGGCAATAAAACTATATTAAAAATTCCTTTTATACTGTTTAAATATTTTGATTTTTTTACACATGCATCTGCCATATAGATTATAATAAGCGGCTTGGCAATCTCAGACGGCTGAATCTGCATGGGACCAACCTGAATCCATCTTGTTGCGCCGTGGCTGGCTCTACCGAGTATCAAAACATATGCCAGTAAAGCAATTGCAATATATATCAAAACAACCGAATAATCAGACAGGAATCTGTAATTAACTCTTGAAACAATATACATTATTACAAATCCTATCATTGCAAAAACAGCCTGACGTTTCATAAAATATGTACCCGGAAATCCATATGTTATTGCTCTGTATGAGCTTGCGCTGTAAACCATCATAAGACCAAAAAGCACGATAACAAATATAAGAAATATGCTTTGATAATCCATATATCCGCCTTTTACCCACAAGCTGTTTTTAATTGTTCTTCTTGATTTGGTTCTGCCCAATTATAATCACCTCATATAATACTTTAATTTAGTATTATTCGTTATCGGATAAATTCATTACATATTCTCTGAACAAATCTCCTCTTTGTTCATAGCTCTTAAACATGCCCCAGCTTGCACATGCAGGAGAAAGCAAAACAGCATCTCCCGGTCTGGCATTTTTATAGCAAAAGTCTATAGCCTCTTCCAGTGTATCCATAAATACCAGACTGTTAAATCCATGATTCTTTGCACATGTTGCAATAGTCTTTGCTGTCTGACCTATAAGCACCAAATATTTTACCTTATTATCAAAGGCTTCAATCCAGTCATCAAAAGGAACTCCCTTATCATAACCTCCACCTATAAGGAAGGTTGTGGTTGTCATAGCCTTAATTCCCTTAATGGCAGCATCCGGATTTGTTCCCTTTGAGTCATTATAGTACTTGACACCATTTACTGTTCTTACATACTCTATTCGGTGTGCAACTCCCTTAAATTCGGTACAAACCTTCTCAATAATATCAACAGGCACACCCGCATAATAGGTTATCGCAACCGCAGCAAGTATATTTTCAACATTGTGTGTACCAAGCAAATTTATATCCTTCAATGAAAGAATCTTTGTAATTACATTATCCTTCTTAATAACCACATCATCATGATCAACATATACTCCCTCATCAAGATGACTGAGTCTGCTGAAAAGCACCACATTTACATTATCAAGATTTGCTCTCTTAATAGTTTCCGGGTCATCATAATTAAGTATAATATAATCATCTTTTGTCTGCTTCTTAGCTATAGCCATCTTACAATCAGCATAATTTTCAAATGTATGATGTCTGTCAAGATGATCGGGAGTTATATTAAGACAAGCACTTATATGTGGCTTAAATGTTTCAACTGTTTCAAGCTGAAAACTTGAAATCTCGGCAACCGTAACCGAGCTTTCCGTAGTCTTATCCGCAAGATCAGTGTAAGGAATACCTATATTTCCAACCACAAAGGTTTCTTCATTATATGCTTTCATGATTTCACCGACAAGTGTAGTTGTTGTGGTTTTTCCGTTAGTTCCCGTAATCGCAATAACAGTACCCTGCTCATACATATAAGCAAGCTCTATCTCGCTTAATACCCTTACTCCAAGACCTTTAACTCTTTTAGCGAATCCGTTATCCGTAGGTATTCCGGGGCTTATAACCATATAGTCACAATTCTTGATTTCATCATCTGTTATGGAACCAAGTATTGTATCTATGCTTTTCTTAAAAGGGTCGTCCTTAAACTTATCCAGAACAACCTCCTTTGTAAGTTCGCCTTTCATATTTTCATCATATAAAATTACATCTCTGCCGTTTCTTGCAAGAAGCTTTGAAGCTGCCACTCCGCTCTTTCCCGCTCCGGCTACCAGCACTTTCTTATCCATAACATATCCTCCTCATGTAATGACCATTTTTTATCTTACAAACCTAATATTCCGATAAAGCAAAGAATTGCCGTAACTATCGCAAATATTGCAACGACCTTTGTCTCAGGCCAGCCCGAAAGTTCAAAATGATGATGTATAGGTGCCATCTTGAATACTCTTTTTCCTGTAAGCTTAAATGATGTAACCTGAATCATAACCGAAAGAACTTCCGCAAAGTAAATAAAAGCAACCAAAAGTATTATAAGCGGAATCCGAAGAACCAATGCTACAGAAGCCACAAAGCCTCCCAACGCAAGCGAGCCCGTATCGCCCATAAATACTCTTGCAGGATAAACATTATAAACCAAAAATCCAAGCAGACTTCCCACAACCGCACAGGTAATAGGCGCAACACCCGAACCAAGTCCTATGGCTGCCACGGTAAAGAATGTTGCGATAAGAACAGTTACGGAGGATGCAAGTCCATCCAGTCCATCGGTAAAGTTTGCACCGTTTACCGTTCCAACCATTACAAAAAATACAAACGGATAATAAACCCAGCCAAGATCAACCGTTTTATTTACAAAAGGTATAATCATGGTTGTTCCAAGATCCGTATGTGCATTTATATAATAAGCGAAAATGCCGGTAATAATTATCTGTCCGAGCATCTTCTGCCATGCATGAAGCCCCATGGAACGTTTCATAACAACCTTAATATAATCATCAAGAAATCCTATTATTCCAAATCCCAAGGTTGAGAACAACACAGGAATTATCTGAGGATAATCCTTTATATAGAATAATGATGTTATAACAATACTGAAAAGAATAATAAGTCCTCCCATTGTAGGAGTTCCCGCTTTTTTCAAATGCGATTCCGGACCCTCATCTCTTACAAACTGTCCGAATTTAAGTTTTTTTAAAAAAGGAATAAAGATCGGGCTTAATACCACACTTATTCCAAATGCTATAAGTATCGGTAATATAACATCATATTTGTTCATTTTTTTCTCCTTTACTCGTGCTTGCTTTCTTTTGTTTCCTCTGTTTCTTCTTTTTCAATTCCCAAATAAGGAAGAATATTATTATAAATATCTCCGACTACCGGTGCTGCAATCGTGCCACCGTAATATACTCCCTCAGGTTCATCTATCATAATCAATGTAAGAACGACCGGATTTTCGGCAGGTGCAAAGCCAATAAAGGAAGATATATATTTATTACTGCTTCTCGGGAGTTTCTCGCTTGTTGCCGTCTTCCCTCCTATCGAATAACCTTCGATATAAGCATTCTTTCCGGAGCCCTCATCCACTACGGCCTTAAGTAAGTACTTCATGGTTTCCGAGGTTTCGTTTTTTATTACACCGTTTTTTCGGTCATACTTTAATTCACTTATTATATTATTATTGCTGTCTGTAATATATTTTCCAAAATGAGGTGTTACCAGCGTTCCACCATTTACGACCGCCGATACCGCTCTTACAAGCTGAAGCGGCGTTATCTGAAACGATTGTCCGAAAGACATGGTTGCAAGTTCAACCTCACCGACATTTTCAAGCTTGTGAAAAATGGAATTTGCTTCTCCCGGAAGGTCCACTCCGGTTTTTTCAAACAAACCGAGTTTTTTCATATTATCATAAAAACTCTTTGCTCCGACTCTGGCCCCTACCTCCATAAAAACGGGATTACATGAATTCATAATTCCCTGTTTAAATGTCTCCGAACCGTGTCCTACGGTTTTATGGCACTTAATTCTTCTGTCACCGACAAGCTTGTAACCCGGACAATAAAAGGAATCCTCCAGGCCTACCACGCCTTCTTCCAAAGCCGAGGTTGCCGTTACTATCTTAAAAGTCGAGCCCGGCTCATAGGTATCGTTTATGCAGAAATTTCTCCACATATTATTTAAGTCATCCTGCGTAACCTCATTTGTAGTTTTATCTGATTTATTATATTTAAAAGGTTCATTAAGATTATATCCCGGTACATCTGCCATTCCGTATATTTCTCCGTTTTGCGGATTCATTACGATTACACAAACTCTGTTTGCATTTTTTTCTTTCATTACCTTCATGGCAGCCTGTTCGATATACATTTGTATATTCACATCCAGCGTCAGTACCAGATTATCTCCCATAACAGGTTCTTTTCTGTTTTCGGCGGCACCCGGAATTTCAATTCCGTTTGCATCGGTAAGTGTATTTATACTTCCATTTGTACCCATCAAAACCTTATCATACTCTACCTCAATACCGACAATCCCCTGATTATCCGCACCGGTAAAGCCTATAACCTTTGAAGCAAGTTCTGAATAAGGATAATACCTTTTGTAATCATCGTCAACCATTACGCCCGCAAGGTCAAGGTCGCGGATTTCGTCAGCAACATCTTTATCAACATTGCTTTTTATTTTCTCCCTCGATGAAACCTTTGCGACCTTCTTCCTGACAACCGCCTCATCCATATCAAGCCTTTCTGAAAGTTCTTTAATGACTTTCTCTTCATCCGTTATCCGGCTATGTATGACAGATATGGAACAAACCGCCTTATTTCCGGCAAGTATCACTCCGTTTCTGTCATATATGAGACCCCGTGGTGCTTTTATGCTTCGCTCCCTCTCCTGGATTGCAACTGCTGCCTCACCGTAATATTTTGATCTTACGACCATTATATAAAACAGTCTGAAAACCATTACCGATAAAAGAAGCATTGCAATCACAAAAAAATGTAATAATCTTTTTTTATTGTGATGTGTAAAAACATTCATACACAGGAACCGATTTTTCTTTATTTAATTGTATTTATATCTACCGGTTTGTATAACCTGTAATATCAAATTATTGGACAGTTTCTGTCGTCGCCTCCGGTGGAGTCTCTTCGGATGTTTCGGAAGTTACATCCGTTGTCTCACCGGAAGCATTATCTCCGACATAAGGATTTTCACTGCCGCCTGCCACATCATTCTCAGGTATTTCACCTTCGTAAATCGAGTCGGTGCTTTCGTCCTCAGCATCGGTTAAATCCAAATCATAATTATCATTGGTTTTATAAATATTCATATATGGAAAAAGCTCTGTAGCTATATCCGCAAATATAAATGATGAAGCCGCACTTGAACCCTGATCTTCAACATTCGGCTCATCAACCACCACATAAACCACAACCTGGGGATTATCAATCGGTGCAAAACCTATAAATGAAATAATATACTTTCCGTTACCTCGAGGAAGCTTTTCCGCAGTTCCTGTTTTTCCGCCTATAGTATAGCCTTCCACAGAAGCTCTTTTACCGGTTCCGTTTTCGACAACGCCAAAAAGCTCATCTCTCATAATAGCTGATGTTTCTTCGGAAATTGTTCTTCTGACAAGAACATTATCCATGTTATCGATTATATTTCCGTTTTCATCTTCTATTCTTTGAACCACTCTCGGCTGATAATAATATCCGCCGTTTATAACCGAACAAAATGCTGTTCCTATCTGTATCATCGATGCACACACACCCTGACCGAAGGATGAGGTTGCAAGTTCCGTTACATGAAGACTGTCTGCATGATAAACTATCGAAGCAAGACCTGCATTTGACGGTTCACCCGGTAAGTCAACATTGGTTCTCTGTCCGAATCCGAACAAAACCTGATACTTATCAAATGTATCGGAGCCCTCCTTTACCGCTATCTGCATGAGTACATCATTACAAGAATTTGCAAGTGCACCTGCTACATCAAGCATTCCGTGACCACCGTGTTTAGCGTAGTGACACTTGATATAAAATGTATCCTTTTGCTCTCCTCCGTCGCAATAAAATGTGTCCGACGGTTGTATAACACCCTCTTCAAGAGCTCCGGAAATCGTAAACGTCTTATAAGTTGAGCCCGGTTCAAAAACATCACTTATCGCAAAATTTCTCCATACCTCATTTAAAGCCTCAACTCTCTCTTCATCAGTACAGTTAGCTTCAAATTCCTCAAAGCTTTGGTACTTATCTTCAGGATCAACATTATCAAATTGGTATCTTACAGCTTCAAGATTTTGAGCATCATTTGGATCAAATGAATGTGAATTGTAAAGTGCAAGAATACTGCAGGTAGACGG
>DFDU01000125.1 GCA_002369325.1 Lachnospiraceae bacterium UBA3820 | reverse complement strand
CCCTTATTGAAAAGCGAAGGCTCATTTTTTGTATCCAAAACATTATAAATCGATTGTGAATACTTAAGAAGACGGCTAAGTTCAAGAGCCGTTGTCTTGTCAGCATTTGCATTTTGCTCTCTTGCCACATCATAAAGAGCGTTTTGATAATTCTTCTCTTTTCCATGAAACTCTTCGACAAACTGATTGGCAAACTTTTTAAAGAAGCCGGTTATATTAAGCTTCTTTTTCTTATCGTCCTCTGTAGGCTCTGCCTTGCCGTATTTTTTTATATTGTCATATACCTTTTGATTTGCGGTATATACATCCCGTTTTACATCAAGCAGCACATAATCATGTGAATAATCAAGATTCTTTTCCTTTTCATTTTGTTCAAGCTCTCCGGAAAAAATCTTATTGTCAACATAACCCTGCATATCCTTTAAATTATTCTGAATGGTCTGATTTACGTTGCCGTAACGTTCGGCAAACTGTTCATTTGTTTCATTAGCCGCATTTTTAAATGTTTTTTGTTTTTCATCAAGTTTTTTGCTAAATAATTCGTCCATAGTTTCCTCCTTTTTTCGTGCCCAAAGACCTTTAATAACCCGTGATAAGATGCAGTTTGCATCTTATCGTATGTGTATAAATATCAATATGCGATTATTGATTTAAACATATTACTATCACAATTTAAGTCACATAATCGTCATAATTTATTTTTTTATCGTTGCCGGATCAAAGTTTTCAAATATAAATCTTCCTTTTTCCGGTGCAACCACCTTTTCTTTTTGTCCCAAAAACCACTTTGCAAGATCATGGAAGGTCGAAAGAGAAACGATACTGTATCTGCTGTCATCAAAACTCTTGGCAAAATATGTAAAGCAATTATCGGTACAATTTCTTGTCATACCTACGTTATATACCCTGTCATCCTCAAGTTCTTCCCCGAAAAGAGAAATAGACTTAACCTTACATCCTTTTTCCCAGCAATCCGTTCCGTCAACAACAATCTTAAAACCGCGGCTGTATTGAAAAGTTCCGTTCATAATACTGCCGTCCGGCTTAAGCGAGAAGAGATAATCAAAGCATTCCTTAAGCTCTTTTCCCGATATCTTAACGGAATAATAATAATCATCAAACGGATACAATTGCTTCAGATCCTTTTCGGTAAGTTCCGGACCGCACTCATCTTTTCTTATACTTCCCGATTGTAATATTGCAAAATCTATCGGATATATATCCGCAAATATATCTGATATGATATCTCCGAGATCTGATTCGTAAAGCCTGTTTTTTTGTGTATAAACTTCGGCAAATTCACAAAGCTTTGCATTGGCACGCGGTGGTTTTTCATGAAATACAATCTTATCAGCAAGATCATCAACTTCATAATCAAAGTTGCTTGTATCATCCGTAAGCGGTACTCTTTCCCATCTCCAGTCAGCAATTTTTCCGTGCTCTGTATCAATTTCAAGATCAAATCTTCCTATGTGAGTAGTTCCGTAGCTTGATTGCGCTATAATTATATCGTTTACTACCTTAGCCTTTTCCATATCGATATGTGTATGTCCGCCTAAAATTAAATCTACATGTATATCATCCGGCATATTCTCGGCAAGTGCAATATCGCCATCTATACCATAGTGTGACATCAATACCACAAGGTCAATTTTTTTATCATTATATTTTTTTCTTTCATCTCTTATTGCCTCATATGTATCCTTATATATAAGCATATTCCTGCAAAACTCATCAGACATAATTCTGTTGAAAAATGCTTTCGGAATAACACCTATAAGAAGCATCCTTATACCGCCTGTTTCATATATCATACTCGGCATAAAAAGAGGCTCCTCAAGCTGGCTTACATATATATTTGTACATAAAACATGTGATTTGACACATTCCTTAAATATCAAAAGATGTGCCAAACCATAATCAAGCTCGTGATTCCCCAGAGAAATCGCATCGGGCTTTAAATGATTTATTAAATTTACCGTATTGGTTCCTTTATAATCCGAACCCCATATATCTTCCTGCAAAACATCTCCGCTTATACCGAAAAATACATTTGGCTCTTCACTTCTTACTTTTTTTATATATCCCGATGTAAGCGATATACCACCGGACAGCTTAAGCTCCTCATCAACGGTAAAATTAAGCTGACCGTGTATATCGTTTGCATGAAGAATGGTTATTTTTTTGTTTTCCATATGCAACCCCGATTTATTATTTATACAATAATTTTATAATATCTGTTTTTACAAAATCATTTACAGCTCTTTTTTCGGAAATAATTTTTTAAGCAGAGACTTAGTTTCCGTGCTGTATATTCTTATATTTACCTTTGCACTACGTGGACAGTTATTAACAAATAATGTTGCTGACCTCTTAAGCATATTTACAAGATTAGCTTTTGATTCTTTGCTTACATCATAAAGATACTCTGCCCAATATCCCCCTTCTTCATCCTTATGTACAAGGAAAAGTCCGCAAACTTCATCATCCAGAAGCGCGCAGGATGAAATTTCCATGTCAAACCATTCAGGAGAAAGCTTCTCCAGGTCATTTTCTCCCTCGTACTTATGTTTTTTAAGGCATCTTTTGATACCTCTTCCAAGCTTAGGAATCGTAAGTTCATTTAAACCAACGATATTTTTTGCATCCGTACCTGAAACTAAAGGTTTACAGGAAGCCACATCCGTAACGGCAAGGGTTATTTTTTCGACTTCTATAAGCTCATCATCCTTACTCTGTTCCATATCAACCTTGTTTAATAAACCAAGATTTTCAAGTCTTTCTTCATATTCAAGCTTCATAAGAATATTTTCAAATATATCATA
>DFDU01000064.1:17909-35365 GCA_002369325.1 Lachnospiraceae bacterium UBA3820 | reverse complement strand
AAAAACTATATAATGTATTGGGGGTTACAAGTATATTATAGCAAATGGTTTAAAAAAGTGTATCCAAGTTTAATTTTTTTTTGCTGTTTTTTTTGTGCATTTTGCACACGGTCTTATACAATGTGCTAAAATGTTGACTATATTCCCTCATCATTTTTTGTGCTATCTGCACAATCTGCATTAAAAAGTGCCTCAAACTCGTCTCTTTCGATTCTTTCCTTCTCAAGAAGAAGGTTGGCACATTTGTGAAGAACGTCCATATTTTCGGTAATTATTCTCTTTGCTTCGTCATAGCACTCATTAATTATCCTTCTTACTTCCTCATCAATGGTCTTAGCCATCTTATCACTGTAATTTCTTGAGTGTCCGAGATCTCTTCCGAGGAATACTTCCTCACCGTTGTCAACCTCATAGTTTATAAGGCCGACCTTTTCTGACATACCGTATTTGATTACCATGGCACGTGCTGTTTCAGTTGCCTGCTTGATATCCTGGGATGCGCCTGTGGTTATATCATCAAATATGAGCTCCTCGGCAATTCTTCCTCCGAAGCTTACCTGTATATCCTGGAGCATCTTTTTCTTTGTATTAAATACATTATCATTTTCAGGAAGCGGCATGGTATATCCGCCAGCACCTCTTCCGTTAGGTATAATCGAAACAAGTCTTACAGGACCCACCTCTGAAAGCAAATGGAAAAGTATTGCATGTCCTGATTCGTGATATGCAGTAATCTTTCTTTCCTTTTCAGGTACAAGACGGCTCTTTTTCTCTCCGCCGATACCTATCTTTATAAAGCTCTTGTCAACATCATCCTTGGTTATATAAGGTCTGTTGTTTCTTGCCGCACTTATTGCCGACTCATTCATAAGATTTTCAAGGTCCGCACCGGCAAAGCCTGCGGTCGTTCTTGCAAGCTCATGTAAATCTATATCATCAGCAAGTTTCTTGTTTCTGACATGAACCTTAAGTATTTCTTCTCTACCCTTAACATCAGGTCTTCCAACAAGGACCTTTCTGTCAAATCGTCCCGGACGAAGTATGGCAGGGTCGAGAATATCAACTCTGTTTGTAGCTGCAAGGACTATGATTCCTTCATTGGTTCCGAAACCGTCCATTTCAACAAGGAGCTGATTAAGTGTCTGCTCACGTTCATCATGTCCACCTCCGAGACCTGAACCTCTCTTTCTTGCAACCGCATCTATCTCATCTATAAATACTATACATGGTGAATTCTTCTTTGCATCTTCAAATAAATCTCTGACACGTGATGCTCCGACACCGACAAACATTTCTACGAAGTCCGAACCGGATATTGAAAAGAACGGTACGCCCGCTTCTCCGGCAACCGCCTTCGCAAGCAAAGTCTTACCTGTTCCCGGAGGACCCTCAAGAAGTACGCCCTTAGGTATTCTTGCACCAAGCTCATTATATTTTGCAGGTTCTTTAAGGAAGTCTACGATTTCTGCCATATCCTCTTTTTCTTCTTCAAGTCCTGCAACATCCTTAAAAGTAAATTTCTGATCTTTTTCAGTCATCATACGGGCACGGCTCTTGCCAAAGTTCATCACTCTTCCGCTACTGCCGCCGCCTCCGGCACCTCCGCCTACGCCACCCATAAGGATAACCATAAGCACTACAAGAAGTACTACACCTACTATTACAGGCATCCAGGTCCAAAATGCACTCTGTCTCGGTACATCATAGAGACTCATTTCAACCATTCCGCCTTTTCTGTTAAGAACAATGTCCTGAATAACATTTACATCAGATACGTAGAATTTTACCGTTGAACCGCTTGTATACGTTACCTCTACATTACCTGTAGGTATTTCACTGTTTTGGTAAATGTCTACCTGACTTATAAGCTGTTCGTTAATGTCACTTTTAAAATCATCTATAGTATAGTCAGTGTCTGTCGACTGACTTTTACTTTGAAGCCAGAGCACTATACAGAATCCTATAAAAAATAATATAAGATAAAATCCAAGTCCTCTCCTCATGCTATTTTTCATTTTTCGCTCCTTTCCTTATCCGTATAGTAAAATTTATTCTTCAATAACGCCGATGTACGGCAGATTTCTGTACTTTTGTGCGCAGTCAAGACCGTAACCCACTACAAACCTGTCCGGAATCTCAAAGCATGTCATATCCGGTTCTATGTCAACCACACGTCTTGATGGTTTATCCAAAAGAGTGATTACCTTGAAGCTTGCCGGATGTCTTTCCTTCAATATCTTTACAAGATATGATAAAGTTCTTCCCGAATCCATTATATCCTCTACAAGTATTACTTCTCTTCCTTCTATACTCTCATCAAGATCCTTTATAAGCTTTACGACTCCCGAAGATGTGGTTCCGTTTCCGTAGCTGCTTACTGACATGAAATCAAGTGTTACAGGCAATGTAATCCTTTTTGCGAGCTCACACATAAAAAACACGCTACCCTTTAATACACCGATAAGGTGTACGGTTTTTCCCTCATATTCACGACTAATCTTCTCAGCCATCTCTGCAATCTTTGCATTTACTTTTTCTTCGCTGATTAAAACTCCGATTTTCTCCATTGTATCACTCTCCTTTTCCTTGGTATTTCATATACAATACTTTTTCCGTAGTATCATCTACTTTAAATGCTTCACTGTATCTTAATCCTATCGCCCATATGATTTCATTTCCGCATGCTACCACAGGCCACGAAGTTCTTTTTTCTCTGTCAATCTTATTGTCGATAAAAATCCTGGAAATTTTTTTCTTATTTCCTCTATCGTCAATTACTATATAATCCCCTTCCATAGGAGTTCTTATACAGAGAGTATCTTTTATTTTACCATAATCGGCCATTTTAGTATAGTCATTTTTTATTATTACCGTATCGGAATCTCTGTCTTCTGTCCAGATTTCCAGGTTTTCGTTTTCATTTATCGGTATGACAATCTCATTCCGGTTTATCCGGACATCTATTGTTTCAAATATTTTTCCAGATTCCGGACCTAAAGCGGATATAATCAATTTCTCATAGCTTATCCTTGCTGTTAGTCCATAAGGAAGGTTTATGCTGCTTCCGGTTTCGTTATACAAAAGCGCTTCCACATCGGTAATATGTCTTCTTGTTATATCTTTCCTTCTTCCCGCCGCACGCGCTATAGCTTCATGAAGAATATTTTCTCTAATAATCCTTGTTTCTTTTTTCAAGCCTGTAACATCAAGCACAACGCTTCCGTCAGCATTTTCTTCCTGCAAACATCTTGAAAGGCCCAAATCGGAAATCCCTTTTATATAATTATAGCTTTCCTCTGAATCCTTTGCAGCTTCGCAAATGTGCTCAAGCGCACCCGCATTAAGCTCAAGCAGTGTCGGAATAACTATATGTCTTATCTTGTTTCTGTCATAGTCCTTTGAAAGATTTGTGGAATCGGTTCTGAAATCCTGTCCAAGTTCCTTAAGATATGCTTCTATCTCGTTTCTTTTTACATCCAGCAAGGGTCTTATAATATTATCTCTTACAGGCTTTATCCCCGCCAGTCCGTTTAATCCGCTTCCGCGTGTCATATTGAATATTACCGTTTCAGCCAAATCGTTTTTATTATGTGCAACGGCTATTTTATCAGCTCCGTATTCTTTTCTTTCGTTTTCAAAGCACTCATATCTGAATCTTCGGCCTGCCTCCTCCACCGTCATTTTTTCTGCTGCCGCCAAAGCTTTTATATCCTTATGATATGCTTTAAACGGAATGGTAAGCTTTTCACAAAGGTTTTTGCAAAACTTTTCATCCATGTCAGCCTCATTTCCCCTGATCATATGATTTATATGAACAGCAACAGGTAACATCCCGAGTTTTTTCAATACATAAAGAAGGCAAACGGAATCAGCACCGCCGGATAATCCGACGATAATCCTTTCGCCCTCCTTTGTCATACTGTATTCATTTATAAATCCGTATATCTTTTTCTCAAAATCTCTCATATGTATGATATTCTCCACTGTATAAAAACCATTGTAAAATGATACCATAACAGGCGTGTAAAGTATAGTCTTGTCACAAACTTTTAACAATTTTACACACTATAACAGTCGCATCATCCTTAAGTCTGTTTCCTGAAAGTCCTCTTATACTTTCAATAATTTCGTCAGCCATTTCATCAGGCTCCAGAGTATTATTATCAAGCATAAGCTCCTTCATATAATCATCCTTATTTTCAAATATAATACTTTCCAAAAGTCCATCGCTTACCATAACTATCATATCATCGGCGTAAAATTTTTTCATGCATTTTTCACAGGCGGCATCCGGCGTAATACCAACCGGCAGGGACGTTGATTTTATATATTCTATCCATTCTCCTCTTTTTACGAATGTCGTGGCAGCACCCTGCTTATAAATCCTTCCGTACCCGGTATATAAATCGACTATAAGCATGTCCAGCGTGGAAAATCTTTCCCCCTTATTCCTCTGTGCCAGAAATGAATTAACGATTTTTATTGAAATATCTTTATCAAAACCGGCATTTAACAATTCTTCAAGAGTGTCAATAAGCCTGTTACTGTCTTTTGAAGCCATTTCCCCGTTTCCCATTCCATCAGCTATGAGAAGTAATTTCTGACCGTTTAATATATCCCCGATATAAAAATTATCACCGGATATTTCGTCCTCATATCTGCTCAGCCTTCTTACGGCAGTCCTGCAATTATAATCCGGTTTTTCAATAAGACATATCATATCATAATTTCTGCTTACTATATTTCTGCTTTCATCCTTAAGCAGAAGCCTTACTTTCATTTTATCCTCTACAATCCGTCTGACGGTATCGGCTGCCACAAGCCTTCCGCGTCTTACTCTCGCATTTATATAAACTTCATATCTTTCATCCTGATTTTTTATAAGCAAAATATTCCTTACGAGTACCTCCATAGCCGCCAGCTCTTCTACTATGGCTGCTTCTACGGTCTTTTTCATCGGTACCGCATCATTAAGCCTGTTTGTAAAGTTTTCTATTATTCCTCCAACATCATTAAAACCTATACCGGAACCGGCTTCGCCGGCAAATGTATATTCAATTCTCTTAAAAGCATCTGCCAGGGAATTAACCCTGTTTACGACAAGCCTTCCCCACTCCGGAGAGTTTTCCGGGTCATAGTATCTTGCTTTTTCATCAACTCTCAAAAGCAATTTGGCCGGTGCAAGCATAAATATAAGCAATGCCGAATATAATGCTTTGATTCCGTCATCAGAAAGAAGCATATCATAATGTGCAAAGCCCGCCGCATAATAAACAATTAAAAACAAAGCCACCTGCATGAGTCTTCCGCCGTCAATAAATATCTGCAACGCATATACGGATAATACTATAATCAAAAAAGATGGAAGATATGCCGTACTGCCCGCTTTAACTCCCATAATTGCACTTGAAATAACTGTCCATACAAGTCCGATTCCAAACCCGAATTTATACCAGGTCAAAAGAATCATAAATATAAAAAAGCTTTGAGCTATAATTATATTTCCTATACTCATTGGAATCCCGTAAAACAAAGCCGAAAACAAAGCCAAAACTCCGAAAGCCGTTTCATTATCCGAAACTATGCAAAGCGGATCATTTTTTATTCCTTCGATTCCTTTCAAAAATATAACGGAAGATGCAAATGAAAGTGCCAGCATCACTCCGATGTTAAAATAATCCAAATCATTTCCGGGCAATAATCCCGAAGTTATTTCACCAACCGCAGTTATTCCACCCACAATCAGTGCCGAAAGAATATTTTTTCCTCTTATGTTAATAAAATCTCTAAAGCCAAGTATTATCAGGATAACAATCATTATTATCCCATATTGTGTCGCTTCGTATACAGATCCACCTGCAAATATTCCACCGACAGCCGCAACAAAAGAAAGCCATGCATTTTCTCCCGAAAGACAAACCGCAGCAAAATAACCTATTACAAACGGATTAATATCATAAACAAAAGCATTTCCAATAAAAAAAGCTATGACAGCAAATCCAAAACCTTTAAGCTTATTTCGTAATATCATATCTACATCATGCCTCCGACACATTTATTATCCGGCTTTACACCTTTAATGCTTATATCGTGTACAATAAAGCCGAAGCCATATCAGCTTAAAGATTATATCCTTATACCATAATTTTCGCTGTCAAAACCCGTAATATTTATATTTTATTTGTTGACAAAAAAAGACCGCTCCGAAATCTCGAAGCGGTTAATTATCATATCAACTATTCCTGTGGCTTAATAACTATCTCATCCGGATATACCAATCCAAGCTTATCCTTTGCCACATCCTCTATATATTTATTAGTCTGCATATATTGCTGCTGTGCAAGCAAGACATCATTTTCCTGCTTAGCTGCTTCTATCTTCTGTTCCAAAACGGATTCGGCATAGGCAAGCTCCCTGGCCTGAGCACGAAGTTCTTTAACCTTAAAAGCCGCTATAGTACATACAAATAAAACAGCAGCTACAATCAAAAGACTTATAACCCTAGACTGTCTTCTTGTTGACTTTTTTCTCCTTCTTCTTGTGCTCATTGCCCAATTCACCGAATGCTTTTTTTGCATTCTTTTCCTTCTCATTATTTTTAAAATATCTAAAAATAGATAAGTTAATTTTATACCATTTTAAGCCATTTTTCAACAATTTCTTCGGTTTTTCAACACATTTTTCGGCAATACACAAGATATAGTTTAGCAAGAAGTAAACACCCCTACTTATAGTGTTTTTATAAATCAATAATCCGGTAAATGCAACCACAAAAATGTAGATTCTGAAGCTTCCGTCATTATATCGAAAGATATTATCCAAAAATATCCATGTCCATGCAAGCCAGAAAATAATATCCTCCAACCCGACAAAGATATCCGAATGCCTTATATTTTTTCTGATACTTCGAAGCACGTCATATGTAATCCCCATACCGATTCCCATTATCAGACTTGCCAGAAACATTTCACCCTGGGAACGAATTATCTGAGTCATTTATTTAAACATTCTCCCCAATATTCCCAGAGCCGTTTTTTTAACATTATGATTTTCGGAATAAACCATGCTGTCGATGGTTCCTGCCATCTCAAGCTCTCCTTTATCAACTTCAAGTCTGATAACATGTAAATCCTTGCCTTTTACGGTTAAAACACCTGCTTCCGTGACAAGCACGACCTCATCCGTATCAAATGAACCGACTTCGGTTATTCCGTATATGACAGCTTTTTTTCTGTTATCCAATGAAAGTCTGTGATTTTTCGCATATTGGTTTTCTCCCATATAAATCTCCACCCCCGGAACTTATATAGAATATAATATGCCCTTTCAAATTAAAGTATGTTATACATTTCCTTAGCATCTTCTTTTTTTGTGGTCTCGGCTACCATGGTTACTTCAGCTCGTACCGTTTTATTTCCGAATGCTATTTCGATTATATCTCCGACCTTTACATCATACGAAGCCTTTACGACCTTATCATTTACCGATACTCTTCCTGCATCACATGCTTCATTTGCTACGGTTCTTCTTTTTATCAATCTTGAAACCTTTAAATATTTATCAAGTCTCATCCTTCTTCCTCCTCTTACAAAACACGGATAATAATTTAAAAAAGGTCATCATACAAAAGCATGATGACCTTTAATCACTTTATTTACTGTAAATTAGTTTACAGAATCCTTTAAAGCCTTACCAGCCTTGAACTTAGGAGCCTTAGAAGCAGCAATCTTCATAGTAGCACCGGTTCTAGGATTTCTTCCTTCTCTTGCAGGTCTCTCAGCTACCTCAAATGTACCAAATCCAACTAACTGGATCTTGTCACCTTTCTTTAACTGCTCAGCAACTGTATCAGTGAAAGCCTTAAGTGCCTTCTCAGCCTCAGTCTTCTTTAAGCCTGTCTTCTCTGCAATGCTTGCAACTAATTCATTCTTGTTCATTTCAAAATTCCTCCTATAATACAAACGTTGATTGCATTTAACAATCCCATATTAATCGTGACAAATGCTTTTGCAAATGCCCTACGCATATTTATACCTTGTCAGCAGCAATTTGTCAAGTATTAAGGCACTAAAAACACTTATTTTTGTGGATTTATTGCGAAACGAAGGCGTACTTTAACCCTCCATCTGTTTACCCAAAAACTTCGCTGCTATCACTGCCGCTTTTTGTTCTGCTTCACCTATATCGGTGCCCTCATCCCTGCTTAATAATATAACCGCGCCTATTGCATCTCCCTCACTGATAATGGTTTGAACTATCTCGCCGGAGTACTCATTTTCGCCGTTTCCGAGAATCTTTATAAACTTCTTTTCACCTTTTTTCGCAAGAATGGCTTCCCGGTCATTTATCGCCTCTTCCAGCTCCTTGTGTAGGCTCTTTCCCAATAGTTCCTTTTTGGGAATACCTGCAACTGCTATAATCTGATCCCTGTCACAAACGCAAACACCGCAACCGAGTATCTGTGCGGCGGCATCAACATACTCCTGTGCAAAGCTTGAAAGCTCGCCAATAGGAGAATACTTCTTTAATATGATTTCTCCGTCTTTATCCGTAAATATCTCTATAGGATCCCCTTCACGAATCCTTAAAACTCTTCTGATTTCTTTCGGAACAACTATTCTTCCCAGCTCATCTATTCTTCGAATAATACCTGTTGCTTTCATATTCATAAATCTCCTTTATTAAATTAATCTGTTTCTATTATCTGTAAATTAAGGAGTTTTATTCATTTTATTTAAGAACATTTACCACATAGCTGTTTCCTTGTGTATCTCCTATGCTGTAAATATATACTTTTTCGACATCCGGATCAATATCCACCATATCGACATAAAGGTCACCGTTAAGGTTAAAATCATAGAACAGGCCCGAGAAAAGTTCCCAATCATCGACCGGTGCCACTGTTCCGTCATCATTAAATTTTATAATTCTTCCATACATAAACGGCTGAATGAGACAATCCTGCTCCAAAGCGTCACTTCTCTTATTCGGCAAAAGAATTCCGCTTTCCTCTTCTTCAGCCGAATAGATTCCCGAAATAACTCCGTTTGGATTTTCATCATCAACTCTTATATATATGTTATACGGACAGAAATATCTGTCCATATCATATTCGCCGTTGTCGTCCTTAAATGAAACGAAAACCTTTACGGTATATATAGCATAACCGTCTCCTCTTTCGATCTCAAAAGCGCAACAATCAGCCTGATTTCCCGATGTATCCCTTAATACAAATCGTTTATTTGCAATCATTGAAGAAAGTACACCGTTTCCGTCCAAACTCACATCGGAAGAATCGATCCAGAAGGCGTATGCACCCACATCGTAATTTTCAATTATTTCCCAAATCTGAAGATCTGCACACGCAAAATTAGCAACCTGATCTGAAGTAAGTTGTATAGAAAAATTACCGAGACTTCCGATATCGCCGACAACCTCACCGGCTTCTCCTTCTGCGATTTCAACCGTTGCATCCTCATCATCAAGATCCCACGCGGTAAGCGGAGCACCGTAAAATGTTTCGGTGAAATTCTTAACAAACTTCATATATGTGTCGCTGAAATCACACAGGCTGTATTCATTTACCCAGTCTTCCGCATAAAGCTTATTATTATACGGGAAATATATTGCAACGCCGTGTGCGTTTACAACATTATCTCTTTCATATACAACCATATTCTCAAGCGAATTTATCAACGCCGTAGCCTCACCCGAATGAGTCTCCGCCATATTTTCAGCCAGATTATACAAATCTACCGTATCATAACAAAGCTCTTCGTCAATTATTCCAAAAGCCTTTGTATTTCCTCGCTGTCTGGCTATTTGCGAATATTCTCCGTTTATTAAATCATTTTCCGTAACGGATATAAGAGCATCAAAGCTCGTCATAACATCCTGTGTCTGTCCCAAATCAAGACATGACAGGGTATATTCCGGTCTTCCCCACTTGTAATTATCATAATAATTTGCATATTGGTCTATTATAGCTTTTCCGGCTGCCTGACCTGTAAAATCTGTTCCGTTTGCAACACTGCCAAGACATGTATAATCCCAGCCGTCTCCCGGAATAAGTTCTTCGGAGGCTATAAGATAATTCGAAAAAGGTTCGAATAATTCGGCAATTTCTATCATACCCATAAGACAGGCATCAAAACCTACCCATTCAAATTTTTTTCCTTCGGAAATAAAAAGCGAATTTGTAAACGCCTCATCCATTTCGGTCACCGAAAGGGAATCATAATCATATCGTTCGTCTCCGCCGTATCCAAGCACGGCACCGCCTCCATGATTCCATAAAACAAGGCTGTAATAATTTGCATCTTTATTATTGGTATATGCATAATCAAGGAACTCTGTAAGCGTAGCGGCCTCAGCCATATTTTCGCCATTTAAAACAGTCAGCTTATTTATTTCCTCGGTTCCGGAAACAACCTCATATACAGCAACCTCCTCAGGGTCTATATCATCATTCCACCAATAATTAGTACCACCTGTACAAATAAGTATCTTAAGATTATCACTCAGAAATCCGCTTTTTTGCATCTCTTCGATATCTGCAGAAGCAAGACCTCCTTCCGATTCAAGGTTTGAGCCCACCATATAAACAAGCATAAGCTCACTTGCCTGACCCGTGGCAACCATATAATTGTTGTAATTCTCCTCAAAATATTCCTCAAGCTTTACTTTATCGGAACTGTTATTTGCAAATTTTCGCTTAGTTTCTTTTGTGTCCCCGTAATCGGAATTTCCGCAGCCAAAAAGTGACAAACATAATATAAATGTTAATAAAAACACTCCTGTTTTTTTCTTCATTCGCTTCTCCTTATCAAATATGTTAATCGTCATTATTTTTACACCCACAATCTTATATTAACGCTACGACAAAAAACTTGCAATATAATCCTTATTTATTTAATTATTATAAAGATTGATTTAACGGTCAAAATATATATAATAAAATCAAAAGCAATTAAGGCGGTGTATTTATGTTAAAAATATCGGTAATTTTTACAGGCGGAACGATTGCTTCCTCCGAAGAAAATGATTATATTTCCATAAATTCAAATAAAAAAAAATATAGAATAATTGACCTTTTTAAAGAAAACTTTCCCGAGATTTCATGTGATACCGTTTTTGAATTCTACGAGCCTTATACCATTTTAAGCGAAAATCTTAACGGCGCACATATTAACGCTCTCATATCCTGCGTCCGTGAAAATCTCAAAAATGACTGTGACGGAATTATAGTTACTCACGGAACAGATACACTTCAATACTCCGCCGCAGCACTCGGACTTGCGATTAATGATCCAAAAGTCCCTATCATACTTGTATCAAGCAATTATATTTTGAATGACAAGCGTTCAAACGGTTTAAATAATTTTGTAAATGCCGTAAAATATATCCGTGAAAAGAAAGAGTCAGGCGTTTTTGTTTCCTACGATAACGATATCTTAAACAGCCTTTGTCTTCTTCCTCATATGACATTTTCCGACAGGCTTTATGCGACAAACAATGTAATTTCCAAAAGCAGCGTCACTGAAATAAACGAGTCCGAAATATCCTATGATACCGTTACTCTTTCCGATATTTCACCGGTATTATATTTAAGAGCCGTTCCGGGGCAGTTCTATCCCTCCCCGGATAATCCTGATATCAAAGCTTTTTTGCTTGAAACCTATCATTCAGGAACACTATGTACAGGTAGCCGTCAATTAATTGATTTTTGCGAAAATGCATATAAATTAAACAAGCCCGTGTATGTTGTCGGTGTAGAAGACCGTATCCAATACGAAAGTACGTCCATGTATGAAAAGCTTCATCTTAAAGTTTTGAAAAACGAATCACCCGTAACCGCATATATGAAATTATGGTTTTTATACAGCAAAGGAGCGTAATAATTACGCTCCTATTCTTTCACACTTATTCTTTTTTGCCTTAAGCTGCTTTTTGAATTCTCCGCTTTTTATATCATCAATTCTTTTTTGGATTATACCTTTAACCATTTCACTTATTTCGCTTTTTTTCATGTGACCATATTGTTCGTAATATATCGGTTCCATAAAATGCACCTGTGTTGTAACAGGTCTTATGGTATTTATATCCATCGACTTCCATGAATCATATATAGCTACAGGAATTATCGGTGTCTTCGACTTCAGGGAGCAGGAGAAACATCCATGTTTGAATTCCTGAAGATTGTTTTTATTATTACTATATCCTCCTTCCGGGAAGATCAAATATCTTCTTCCGTTCGCAACCTCTTCGGCAATGGTATTCAATACCTTTATCTGCTGTCTCGGATTGTCAAACTCTATCGTCTGCGCACGAAGAAGACCGCATATCTGTCTTGCCAGAAGTCTGTCTGCGGACTTAGCTTCCCAAAGAACCGCACAGGTCTTCTTATGCTTTATCAAAATTCCAAGTGCATCATATTTCCCCTGATGATTGGAATACATGATATATCCACCCTCTGACGGAAGATTTTCCAAACCATAGCATTTGGTTCTGGTAAGAGCCTTAAGTTTCATGTGACGCATTATCTTTATGGCTCGCCTATAGCACACTTCCTCCGAATATTTCTCCGGATGTCTGTTCATATAATTGGACTTCGGTATGCTTCCAAAACCATAAATAAGGCTTGAAGCAACAACAAATTTAAATTTTAACTGTTTCATAAATTCACCGTTATTTTTATAAAAGTCTATAACATCTTCTTTTTCTTAAGTGCCCACAGAACAACAGCACATATGAGTGCTATTATTCCGCATATTATGTGAAATCCGTATGGTGTCGTTGAAAGCGGCATCCATTTACCGGATACGTTCATTCCGTAAATACCGGAAATAATTGTTGGTATGGCCATTACTATTGTAATCGCTGCAAGGTATTTCATTATATTATTAAGTCGGTTATCAATGACGGTTGACATAAGTTCTCTGGTACCTTTTATGATATCTCGATATATTTGCGTCATCTCTATAGCCTGAAGATTTTCGACTATGACGTCATCGAGAAGCTCCTGATCTTCAGGAAATTTCTTTATACCGCTGTATCTTGTAAGCCTGTCTACAATCATTCGGTTTGCACGAAGGGATGTATCGAAATATACAAGGTTTGATTCAAGCTCGTGCAGGATAATAATATCCGAGTCCTCTGTCGCGCCACCCATTTTTTCTTCCATTTCAAGTCTCTTTCTGTCAATAACCCTAAGATATGATTGATACAAAGTACTTGTTCTGTAAAGTATCTGATAAGTAAATCTGACTTTTTTCTTGGTTGTGAAGTCCTTAAGCTTATTTATCATAAAATGCTTTAACACCGGTGTCTCTACAGAGCATATGGTTATAATCGATTCATCGGTCCAAATGATTGCAAGCGGGATTGTTGTATATGCTTCCTGATTATGACGAATCTCTACCGTTGGTATATCAAAAATTATAAGTACATAATTATCATTTATCTCGACACGCGATGATTCTTCTTCATCAAGAGCAGCCCTTATATCCGGCAAATCTATATCATAGTGATTTGAGATTTCCATACTTTCTTCCTGAGTGGGGGCCGTAAGATTAATCCACATTCCTTCTTCGTAATCATCAATTTCTCGAAAAACACCATCATCAGTAATATACTTGCTAATCACGGCCATCACCTCCATCTTGATTATACTTGTGCCTCAAATAAGTGCACAACAAAACAAAAGGTCAGAAAAACCTCAATATATATAATAGCATAATTTTATTTTATTTGTACACATTTTTTTGTCTTATTTATCTTTATTTTTTCTTGTTTTTCATCGCAAGTCGAAGTGCATTCATTACCACACATACACTTGACATGCTCATTGCAGCCGCGCCAAACATAGGATTCAAAAGCAATCCGAAAAGCTTATACCAGGCGCCTGCAGCAAGCGGTATACCTATGACATTATATATAAATGCCCAAAAAAGATTTTCTCTTATATTTTTAACAGTTGCCCTGCTGAGCTTAACTGCTTCCGGAACATCCATAAGTGAATTTTTCATAAGAACAACATCCGCAGAATCAATTGCTATATCGGTACCCGAGCCAATGGCAATTCCCACATCCGCCGCTGTAAGTGCCGGAGCATCATTTATTCCGTCTCCAACCATGATAACCCTTTTTCCGTGACTTATATACTCTGAGACGACCTCTGCTTTTTTATCCGGAAGTACGCCGGCTATTATCTCATCGACACCTGCCTTTTTACCTATGGCATCTGCCGTAAGCTTGTTATCTCCGGTTATCATTACAACCTTTATGCCCATATCCTTTAATTCTTTTACGGCCGCTATGCTGTCTTCTTTTATTATATCCGAAACGGCAATTATACCGAGCAGTCCGTCATCATTACCAAAAAGCATTGGTGTTTTTCCTTCATTGGAAATATCATCTGTTTTTTTTGCAATATCTTCATTTATTAATATTTTTTCTTTGATAAAACTGCTTTTTCCCGCAAATACATTTTTTTTGTTCAGCCTGCCGCTTAAACCGTTTCCTGTATGACTTACAAAATCCGTCAGCTCATCATCGGAAGGTTTAAACCCTATACTGTCGCAATAATCCGTAATTGCTTTTGCCAAAGGATGCTCGCTTTTTTTCTCAAGCAGATAAGCTGTTTCAATAAGACTTTGCATCGAATCATCGTTTTCTTTTTCATATACATTTGATTCAATCAGTTTTCCCGATGCATCTACCGGAAAAATATCCGTAACAGACGGTTTTCCTTCTGTTATCGTGCCTGTTTTGTCCAGCAAAACGACATCTGATTTTCCTGCGTTTTCAAGGGCAGTTGCATTTTTAAACAATATTCCTTTTTGGGCGCCTATACCGCTTCCGACCATAATAGCCACAGGTGTTGCAAGTCCGAGTGCACACGGACAGCTAATTACCAGAACGGAAATTGCTCTTGAAAGTGAAAAACCTATAGGATATCCAACCAGCATCCATATAAAATATGTTATTACCGCTATCGCAATAACTATCGGGACAAAAACTCCGGATACCTTATCGGCAAGCTTGGCAATAGGTGCCTTGGATGCAGCAGCATCACTTACCATATTTATTATACGGGAAAGAGTAGTATCCTCTCCAACCCTTACTGCTTCACAGGTAACAAATCCTGTAAGATTAATCGTTGCGGTTTTAATTTCATCTCCCGCATCTTTATCAACCGGAATACTTTCACCTGTAAGTGCGCTCTCATCAACACTCGTTGTCCCGCTTATAATTCTTCCGTCAACGGCTATTCTCTCTCCCGGCCTTACAACAAAGACCTCGCCAACCTGAACCTCATTTGAAGGTACTTTTACCTCTGCTCCGTCACGTACAACCGTTGCTGTATCGGGAGCAAGCTTCATAAGGCTGTTTATGGCATCCGTGGTTTTTCCTTTGGAATAAGCTTCAAGCATCTTGCCAAGCGTGATCAGTACAAGTATCATGGCCGCAGATTCGAAATATAATTCATGCAGATAATGCGACATAATATGTTCCTTATTATCGGTCACTTCACCGCCTGACTTAACAATCATGGTGCAAAACATACAAAAACTGTATATGAACGATGCTGCAGAACCAAGTGAAACAAGCGAGTCCATGTTAGGAGCAAAATGTATCATTCCTTTAAAACCGTTAATAAAGAAATTTCGGTTGATTATCATTATTATAATCGCAAGTGTCATCTGAATTACCGCAATTACAATATATTTATCATTTCCATCATCCGTAAAATATTTTGGAAACGGTAAGTTAAGCATTGTATATCCCATCGAAAAATACATAAGTGCGATCAAAAAAACAAGGGATATCAAAAATCTTTTTCTTATGGAGATAAATTCCATATCCTTTTCTTTTTTATCGTTCAAGTCCTCTTTGTTCGATGCCTGATTTTTCTCTTTCATAATCTTTGCGCCATATCCGGCAGCCTTGACTGCGGCTATAACCGTATCGGAGCTTACTTCTCCTTCAACCGTCATGGATTTTGTAAGCAGATTGACGGAAACTCCGGATACTCCTTCAACCTTTGAAACCGCTTTTTCTACTCTTGCGCTGCATGCCGCACAACTCATGCCTGTAACATTATATCTTTGCATATTATTTCATACCTCAAATATATCTTCGCACATACGCTAATTTATAATTTAATTTAGTGTCATTTTTCTTTTCCCGTAAATGTTAGCACAATCTAACTTTTTAATCAACTTGTACTTTTAAAAAATTATTTTTGTTATCAATTATTTTGTTATCAGCATTTTAATAAAAACTTTACAACAATTTATCATAATGATATATTTAGGCAGATAGGAGAATTAATCATGAAAAAAGCACTTATTGCAATGAGTGGCGGCGTAGACTCAAGTGTTGCCGCATACCTTATGGTAAAACAAGGCTACGAATGTATGGGCGCCACCATGAAATTATATACAAATTCGGATATTGATCTTCCGAAAGGACACACCTGCTGCAGTCTTGACGATGTCGAAGATGCCCGATTTGTTGCGCAATCTCTTAACATTCCTTATTATGTCCTTAATTTTAAGGAAAGATTCAAGGAAGATGTTATGGATAAATTCGTTAATTCTTACGAAAACGGAATCACACCAAATCCGTGTATCGATTGCAACAGATATCTCAAGTTCGAATATCTTTTTAACCGCGCCAGGGAGCTTGGTCTTGATTATGTTGTAACGGGACATTATGCATTAATTGAGTTTAACGAAGACACGAAAAGATATATATTGAAAAAATCACCTTTTCCGGAAAAAGATCAAAGTTACGTACTCTACTCATTGACTCAGGAACAGCTCGCACATACATTGTTTCCTTTAGCAAAATTACGCAAAACCGAAGTACGCGCACTTGCAGAAAAAAACGGCTTTATAAATGCAAAAAAACACGACAGTCAGGATATATGTTTTGTACCCGACGGTGACTATGTAAGCTTTATAGAAAACTATACAAATAAATTATATCCGCATGGAAATTTTATAGACAAGGAAGGTAATGTGCTTGGTGAGCATAAAGGAATAATCAGATATACAATCGGACAGCGAAAAGGTCTTGGATTATCATTAAAGGAACCGATGTATGTAATGAACATAAACCCGATAGACAATACGGTTATGCTCGGAACAAATGATGATTTATTTACAACCACACTTATTGCCGATGATGTAAATTGGATTTCGATTGACAGGCTTAACGAACCTATACGTGTAAAAGCCAAGGTGCGCTACCGTCATACCGAAGCTTTCGCTACGGTCATTCCATATGAAAGCGACAAAATCAAGGTAACTTTTGATGAGCCTCAGCGTGCCATCACAAAAGGACAGGCTGTAGTTCTGTACGACAACGACATAGTAGTTGGCGGCGGCACAATAACAGAGGTCTGATATTTCTTTACTCCATAGGTTTCCGAATATAATAGGGGTATG
>DFDU01000064.1:0-17826 GCA_002369325.1 Lachnospiraceae bacterium UBA3820 | reverse complement strand
CATACCCCTATTATATTCGGAAACCCCGGAAAAAATCATGCCACCACCTGATCTTTACCGTGTTTCTTACCATAGTACAGTTTTACATCTGCCTGTTTTATGAGTTCCTCGGCTGACATGCCCTTCATATAAGCCGCCACACCGATTGTTATGGTTACGCGAATATCTATATCCTTATATCTTGTAATAGATGTTGCCACATGGTTACATATTCTATGTGCAACATTAGTGGCTGCTCTCATGTCCGCTTTCACAATAACAAGAATTTCTTCACCGCCCCAGCGAAATACCAAATCGCCCTGTCTTACATCATTTGAAACTATTGCAGCTATCTTCTTTAATACCTCATCGCCGAAATCATGACCGTAGGTATCATTAACCTGTTTAAAGTCATCAATATCAGCCATAAGTATGCAGAAATTTTTATCTTCGTTTTCAGAATATTCTATAGTGTCATTCAAAAATTTGTCCAACGAATTTCTGTTAAGCAAATGTGTCAGCTTATCATAATTGGCCTGCTCTTCAAGCTCAACGTTTTCTCCGATAAGATTTTTTTGTTTTATCTTTATTTCGATAATATATAGCATTGAAAAAGCACTTGAAAACAGCAAAGCTATCACGTTATTAAAATAAAAGAATATCTCATCGACAACAGCGTCCATTTTACGTACCGGCTCGACATGTCTTGTGATTACCAATACTATCATATAAGTTATGGAAATTGTTATAGATGCAAACACCGCTATTTCAAGGCTGTTTTTTATTTCTTCAAGAGTGTAGGCCATATAAAAACAAACCGGAATAAGAACAATGGTATATACCATAAATCCCGTTGCCCAACCTGAAAGAAGTGTTGCCAGAACAGCCTGAACCATTACCTCACTGATAAGTCCGATAAAGACATATGTCATTTTCTCTCGTCTTGCCCATACCAATCCCATAATTAAATAAAATATAACCGAAAAAGCATTAAACATAACCATCGGCGGAACTCCACCGATAGCAAACAATGTCAAAATAATAATATGGACAACAGCAAAAGAAAGTGAAATAAACATATACTTATTTTTATCGTTTAATATAACATTTTTAACAAAACGATTTGCAAGGCTGTCCTTTTCACTATTTGCTTTTTTTACTTTTTCAGTCTCATTTGTTTCGATTTCCATTGTTTCATTTTCCATAAGTACGTCCTCTCGTTATAGCATTTAGACCTTATAACACGCCTGCGATTTTAAGCATGGCAGGAATTCTTATATCATATGTATGCTCTTTTTTTATCCTGTCATGACCGTTCTTGGCAATTTGTTTTCTCTCGTCGTCATGCGTAAGATAATAATCAATCTTGTTAATTAAGTCAGGTATGCTTTCATAGAGTACTATTTCCTTATCAATCTCAAAATACTCCGGTATTTCCGCCTGATAATTGGATATAACAAAACCTCCCGCCCCCATCAGATCAAAAATTCTCAAAGGAAGTCCTGTTTTTATCGGTTTATTTGTCATATTAAGATTTATCTTGCTGCACTTTATAATATGCGGCATCATATTATTTGAATCCGCACCACCGCGATTATGTATTTTCGGAATCTTTGAAGCATCGCTTAATGTCCATAAATGAGTATTAAAACGCTCGCTTACCGCAGTAAGAATCCGTATTCTTTCCTGTTCGGTACATTTATATCCAATATATGTATCGGCAACAATTCCCTTAGTATCCTCTCTGTAATCCTCCGCCAAAGGAATCCAATCGGCATATTTTTTAAACTCCTGTGCCCATTTATCCGAAATGGAATCTTCTATAAAATTATATCCGTAAACATTAAGCTGGGCATCTATAAGTCCGTCAACATAGCCTCGCATATATTCGGGCAAATCTTTCTCTATATCATTATATCGTGTTTTTTCGGAATAAAGTGAACCTACAAAAGAAACATCGCAATCATAATCTTTATGATCCTGAACAGTTAATTTTATACTGTCCCAGGTATCAAGGTCACAACCAAGAGGCATATAAAATATGCGATCCGGATTATATGGTGCAAATCTTTCATATTGCATTCTGTCAAACAAAAAAATCCTGTTAGTCGGATAATCAATGGTTTTCGAATATAACTGAAATTGTGGACAGTCAACTGTCCACGATATATACGGTACTCTGAATACTTTGCAGGTTCTTGCAATAATAGGTTGAAAATTAACCGAAAGAACACAATCCGTATCAGGATTATTCTGAAGAAGTTCCGCCAAAGCCTCCAGGTAATTTTTATCATAATCAACACTTTCAAACATACGGTCAAAAGGCACAAGGGTATAGCCAAGACGATTAATCGCATTGGTTATTCCCTGTTCGCATATACTATTCCATCTGCAAAATACTATCTTCATACAAAGCCTCTCTTAATCAAGTTTTTCTTCCGCTTCTTCAACGGAAGAGTAGCCATAAAGCTTTGCGGTGTTGGACATAATCAGAAAAGCGAGATTCTTTCCGTCCTGGTTAAGCTTGGCAATAAACCTTCCGTACAAAACGAGTGTGTCATCCGAATATGTGCCAAGCTCGCCTCTTAGATATGTTTCATAAGAAGTATTATAATGACTATCCTCGTAAGTATGTATGCTTCTTGAATTACCTGCCATCTTAGGATATTTGGACGCAAACTCTTCCATCCACTCTATCTGTATCTTAATTATTTCTTCCTGAATAGCTATTCTTTCAGGACTTCTTACCGGAAGATTTTTCTTTAACTCGCGATATTGCTCCGGAGAAGTGCTTTCCATCATCCGGGCATATTTTTCCGTTATAAGATTCCATCCGTTACTGTCCGCTTCCGCAAGATCATTTCTGTAGCTGGTAAGAAGTTCTTCGTTCCATGTCATATATTGACTTCTTCGCATAATCGAAAAAGTATTCCAGTCATCCTGGCAATCGGCACGTCCACCTTCATTATCAACCTTATCGAACTGATTCCACTCGCGCATCACGATTTCTTCTATCAATTCCTCAGCAACCTTACTTATCCTGCCTTCTTTTATATCCGAAACCCTTGGTCTGATTTTATTTTCATATACATCACTCTTGTCCTTGTCCTCGTTGACATATGCCAACGAGGCGATTTCGGCGGAATAAGAATCCAGAAATGTATCCTTCTTTCTGACTATTCTTCTTTTATTCAACTCATCAAGTATCATACCTGCAATATCCTCAAATGCCGTTGCTGTCTTGTCTGCAACATTTATCATATAAGGACTGTATGAAGTATGTTCCCACGCTTCTTTTTGGACAGGCATTTCCGATATCTCATCAATCAGTTTTACAGCCTTTGCAAGCACATTTACATCATTAAGACCACGTCTTAACCATTTATAATACGGTGCGAATTTTGCATTCAAAATATATATTATATGCATGGCATTATCAATAGCCTTTATCTTACACATATTGGCAGTTGTATAATCATGTCTTGCCATCATTCTTACGTAATTATATTGTCCCGCCTGCGAAAAATCATGAATATATTGAGCCAGCTTAAGCATAATAACCTTGTTAGGATAGTATTCCTTAAGTGCTGTTCTTACACGTGAAAACTCTCCAAGATCATCTCGAAATACTCTTCCGTTTATGGCTGTGGAAATCTTTTCTTCCGATAACCTGAGCCACATCTGTTCGCTCAGACTGTATTGACCATAGCCGGCAAGACCACACAGTTTATCATAAAAACCGGTACTGTCAAGAATCGTATCGTAAAATCTTCCGATAGTAAATACGCCTCTTCTTTCGCTTAATTTCTTATCATTTTCTTCTCTTCTGAAGAAATCATTTCCGTAATTTGCTATGAGCTTATCATACTCTCTCTGAAGCGCCTCACCTATCTCACCGTAAATCTCATCGGTAAGCCACATACAAAAGCCGACTCCGTAATCGTGATCCTTCGAAATATCATCATCATATTCCATACAATCAGAACCTTCTCCGACAAGTCCCACAGCAATTCTCGATTCATAATCCGGGAATTTTTCTTTTATCATAGCAGCGCCGTGCTCATAATAAAAAGTCATACAGCGCTCCATATTATTCTTGAATTCTCTTTTATTGTTGAGATTTTTATATGAAGTTTTTCCTTCTTCGTTAAGTATTTTTTTAGCATCGTCAAAGTCATTCATTATATGATCATAATTTACAAGTTCATTGCTTTGAATGGCTTTTTCATAATTTTCCTGAATTCTGTAATAGGCATCTGTTTTACCTACATGTCTTTCCGTTTCTTCAAGTGCTCTGCCGTAATATTCTGCTGCCTCGGTAAATTTATTTTTAAAATAAAGAGCATCTCCCATTGCAGATAAAGCAGCACTGTAATGGAAGTCCTTTCCACCATCATTTTCATAAATAAGAAGTGCCTGCTCCAAATATTTCATTGCAGTATTATATACCTTGTCTGCTGAAGCCTCATCCTTTTCATCGCGACTTATCCTAAGAAGGGTAACGGCAATATTGGTTCTTGTGGTTGCCTGTTCCATAACTGCTTTCGGATATTGGTCAACGATTTTAAGTGCCTTACCAAGCATATTGGCGGCACTGACAAAGTCTGAAAGTTCCTGATAAAGAAGACTCCAGTTATTATAAAGACTGGCATAATTAAAGGCCCCCTTCTCGAGCTTTTCATTATATATTTTTTCAACTTTTTCATATAAATTCAGTGATTTATCAAGCTTACCGAAAGCCCTGTAAGCATTAGCAATATTTAGAAGCGTAGTGGCATACTCCACGGTATCGTAAATACCTTGAGCATCCATAAGCTCTAAGACCTGATTAGAATATTTTTCGGCTTTTTCACCCTGACTTGTGTCTCTGCATAATCCTATCATTTCATTGAGAAGCGTTATCGCAGAATAATAATCTTCCTCCTTGTACGACTCGTCAATTTTTTGTGCAAGGAACTCCTCTATGTCATCCATAGATTCGACATCAAACATATTGTCATACTGCAAAAGTACCTTATTGATGTCCATGTCATACCTCCTTAGCTTAAAGCAACCCCATAATGCTTTATTTTATCATAATTACAGCTTATTATCAATTACACTTTCAGTATTCTTTATTGATTTTTTCAACACCGTATTCTTTCATAAATTTCTTTAATTCCGCATCATTTTGAATAAGTGTTACATCTATAAATTTTCCTGTTTTTTTGTCTCTGAACCCGGCAACCTGCTCACCGGTACAAATACTGCACCTTAACACCGGAACTTGTGTTTCCTTATCATAGGTTTTGGTTTGTTTTCTGATGCGCATTATAATCATCTCCAAAATATTAACCGTTTTATTTGTTATTGATTGATAAGTCAGCTATATTATAATGTAACGTAAACTCATTTTTATCATAGGTTCTCAAAAACTCAGTCATAATACGGTTTATTACATTTTTCACTTCTTCCGATGAAAGATTCATAAGAAGCATTGCAAGCTGCGTGCTGCTGTATCTTGTTACAACATCTATATTTCGTATCGAATCAACAATAGCATTCTGCAAAAGCTCCATAACTCTTGTCTGCTCCTCAAGAGAAGTTTTTGCGCCCTTATTTTGAGATATTGTAAACAAGGTTATCTGAACCTGCATATTGTTTCTTTCCGCAAGCGAGCTTATGAACTCATACATTTTTCCGAATTCGGGATATGCCGCTACAAGACCACCCTTGTAATACTCTTTATTTTGAATTATCTCTACCAGCTTCTTCAAATCAGCAGCAGGGTCAGACGGCTCATCATCATAATAATCAATAAACTGATGGCAATAATATGTATTTCCTCCGTTTTGCTTTGCTACATAAAGAGCCTTTGTAGCATTTTCATAAAGATACATCATCTTATCTTTTTCGGTCATAACCTCTGTAATACCGATTGACACCGAAAGCTTATTTACACGTTCATCAGTCTCGGAAAGATTTTTGATACGTTCCAAAAATACTTCGGCAAGCTTTTCAGCATCTTCAATATCGGAAAGTTTTGGGATATATGCAACAAATTCATCGGCACCAAAGCGTGAAATTATCAAATCATCGGAAAGTGCTCTAATTTGTTCAACCATCTTCTTAAGGTATATATCACCGATTATAAATCCGTCCACATCATTTATGTTATGGAAATGGTCTATATCAAATATCCAGATACAACCTGAACCGTTTTTGCCTATGGCATTTTGTATTGCCGCCTTTCCTTTGTCACGCCCATACACTCCCGTCAGATCATCAAGTTCCTCAGCATTTTCACTTCCCCGGTCTTCGGCAAGGTCAATAACTCTTGACAATATCGTTGAAGCCTGTTGTACAACCTCCGTGTCGGAATCCGGATTTACATTAGGCAGCTTTTCTTCCTTGATAAGCTTTATCATAACCTTTGTTATTTCTTCGTCCCACTGTGTACCGCAGCCCTTTTCAAGCTCGGCAAGTATCTTTTCAGTCGAAAGTCTTTTCCTGTATACACGATTTGAAGACATGGCATCATAAGCATCGGCGACAGCAATTATTCTTGCAATATATGGTATATTCTCCCCCACAATTCCATCCGGATAACCTTTTCCGTCAAAACGCTCATGATGATATTTTGCGCCTATCTCAAGTCCCGGTATCATATCTATATCTTTTAATATTTCCGCTCCCGCCGTAGTATGTGCCTTCATAACCTGATATTCTTCATTGGTAAGCTTGCCCGGCTTATTCAAAACCGAATCGGGAATACCTATTTTCCCTATATCATGCAAAAGTCCTATAAATCTGATATTTGAAATCTCAACCTGGGAAAGACCAAGCTCGGTTGCTATAGTTGCCGAGTATTCGGATACACGTCTGGAATGACCTCTTGTATACTCATCCTTCGCATCTATTGTATTTGCAATTGTCGTAATTGTCTGCATAGTCATACGCTCTATATCACGACTTCTCTCCTTAAGTTCTTTATTATATTTTTCATTTGTCTTTTGGATTTCATCATACAGTCTGGTAGCGAGATATGAACCCAAAAAACAAAGGAACAAAAGTGCAAGCTGAATTTCCACGTCCTTGCTGTTTTCATTCGTTATCTCACCGCGACTGTATCTCATAAATATTGAAATCAGATTTAAAACTATAGAACATAGTCCCGTAACAAGTATAATCGCCGGCTGATGGAACAAAACAAGCAGAGAAAGCATCGGCAGAATATATGAAAATACCATAGTTGTACTGCCCGTTATCATAACAAATATATACATTATAAAATATCCGCCAACTATTGAATATCTGAGCGAATATCTGTCAGGTTTTTTAAGATAAAGGAAAAGCACAATAAATGCCGGTATGGCTGTTACTATCATAAATAAAAAAAGATAATTCAGACTTCGTTGTCCCTTCATCACCTCAAGGACATAACTGACAAATAAAATAATAACAATCAGCATCCAGCCGTATACCAGATTGCGGTTTATCTTCTTTACATGCGAATCCTTCAATTATTCTTCCTCCGCTTTTTTCAACACGAAAACAAGTTACATGACGACTTATTAATTTTATCATATATATTTTTACTAATCAATTGATTTTGCTTAGTTATGAATTCAATTTGGTAGGTTTCGTTATAAATTTAATTTGCTTTTCTTTGTCTGCTTGAAATGTTATAATATTCATATCAATTTCCAAAGGAGAAGAAATTATGAAATGTCCTTATTGCAACTACATAATTCCCGACAATTCAGATTTTTGTGACAATTGCGGCTCCTTTATCGAACCACCGGCCGAAGCAAAAAAAGAAGAAGTACCGAACAATCCTCAAAAGATTAATTTTTCCGATTTCTTTCAGGTTGAAATACCGACTGCTCAGGATATTCAGTCTTCACGCAAGAAAAGAAGTAAAAAAAATCATACCCGTATATTTTCCGTAATACTTGCAGTTCTGGCGTGTTTTCTGGTTGTCTCCGTTATTTATAAAGCCGGAAGGCGTCGGTCAATTGCCGGTATAGGCGAACCGATCCAGGAAGAAACAACCGGATACATTGAGATGAATGTGGCAGGCTATGAGGTTTCGATTTATCCCCAATACACCTATGAGATTGAAGCGCTCGTTGTCCATACTAAAAACTATCCCGGTTTTGGTTTAGGAAATAAGCTGTCACCAAGAGACATTGCGCTTGCATGGGGAAAAGTAGCCGAATACAACGAAGATATAAATTTTCACTGGAAACAATCCGGAAGATGGGTTTCCTGGAGTGTGAAATCATACACTGAAGTCGACAAAATCGGAGGTGTTGATTATGTGTCATCGCATTTATCCAACAACCATCTCATCCCTTCCAATAATTCCGTTCGACGCAAAATCAAAAAAATAAGGAAGGGCGACCATATAAAGCTCACCGGTTATCTGGTAAATGTTGACGCAGAAAACAAAAACGGGAAAACATTTTTTTGGAACTCCAGTACAACAAGAGATGACACCGGTGACGGTGCCTGTGAAGTAATTTATGTCACAGATGTAATTTGGCTTGATTAAAGCATAAATTTTTAATAAAATGTATTTATCTTATTAAGGGGGAATTTTGTTAAATGGAATTTACACTTTTGGGCAACACAAAAACATATCCTGAAAGCTTCGAAAAAATTGCGGCTGAATTTGGGACATTTGTCGGTAGAGCCAATGATGCATTTAATAATTTTACCGGTATATACCAAAGCAGCAAAAATCTAAATGAAGTTATTTACTATATGCAGGGGCAGGCTATCGGAATAATAAATGACACTGCCAATCTTGCAATAAGTATTCTTGAAAAAAACGGCATCCATATCACACCTGAAGCTTTCTTTGGAAAATACCAAAATGCTATGCAATTCGACTATAACGGTCATATAGCCATGACCTTAAATGCACAGGCACAGATTATGGCGGGCTTCCAACAGCGTCAGATGATGCGCGGTCCTCAGGGATATACAAGCAATCCGAACCAGCTTGATTCCGAAGCAAGAAGTGCGCTTTCAACATTATACAAAGACGAAAGAACAAGAATAATTTTAACCGAAGCCATAAAGACCTGTGTACTTAACATATATAATGCAATTTTAAGTGAACTTGTTCAAAACAATGTTTTTTCAAGCGACATACTGATTTCAAGGAATAAAGCTGCGGAAATATATGCTTCAAGCTTCCAAAACTATAATCCTGATATAAATAAAATCATATTGGCAATTTTTGAATTTCCGGGCGAAAAACAATATTACGATTATTTATTCTGGCAGCTTGTTGCTGAGGAAAGTGACGATTTCGAACGTTTCCTTAAATTCTGGGGAATAGATTATTTTTATCCTGCCATTGCCGAAAAGCGTAATGCATCCAAAGATTTTGACAGCAAGATATCTAACAGTGGTCTTGCCGGCTTTGATTACAATAATATGAGTGCCGAAAACTACGTTTTCCTCAGACAGCAGCTTGACGAACTGCAATTATCCGACACAATGCAGTATCCTGAGTTTTCAGCCCATGCAAATTACATAAAGAATTATTATCAAAACATATGCATATACGAGAGCTTATTCAGCAATCCTCTGTATATCAGCCATATAAAAAAGAACGCATCTTTGGCAGAGTTTGTGGAAATAATCAAAAAAGAAAGAGATGCTCTTCCTATCAATCCGTACAAATCATTATGGATTTACGGTGATCCGGTAGGCGATAAGGTTCCTCTTTGTCCTAAGCAGAACATGCTCCAGGCGGTAGCTTACGAAGGCGACAACATAGTATTTAACTGTCCTCAAGGACTTATGGGAGGAAAAGGAATTATGCTTACCACAAAATTTGTAGTGGATTTATCAAAAAATGTGCGAATTCCTTTAGCCAATGTCGTTGATATCGTTTACTTCGGTACCGACAGCATAAGAATTACCGACGGAATGCAGGCTATAGATATAGGCAAGCTTCCTACGCCATATATAAATACAAGAATGCTTCCTAATCCTCAAATAAAGGATGGACTTGTTCGTTCGCTTACAATGGCATTTATAAATCTTATCAAGATTTTCTGCATAAGATTCGGTGACAATCAGATTTTGGCAGAGGCCAATCCTTATCTTTTATAATTATTTGTAAACTATAAAACACTGCATCATAATATATTATGGTGCGGTGTTTTTATATAATGTATTAATTCTATAACTTATAAATTTATAAAAATAAATTAAAATGGTAATTATGCATAAAATATGCTAAAATGTCGTATGAGTTTTGATTTGGGGAGATTATAACAGCTATGGACAGTATCATAATGAGAGTCAGGATTCTTCATAAGGATCCAAGCCTTTGCGATTTATTAAAAAATATGAAGCCGGTAGACAACGTTACAACAACCTTTGAAACGGTGTCTTATTTTGGTGATTATCACGGTCAACAGGATATCCTGCTCATTTCAGATGATATAAACGCATTAAAGCCATATCTTTCAGAAGAGAAATCAGATATAAATATAATTTATACAGGTTCCCCTATGGACATATACAGTGCTGTCGATTTCTATCCTCAAAATGTACTTGATGTCTGGGCAGATACTGTAACCGATGAATACAAGCTGTTTAAATTGAATCGAGCCATTACTTCACATATGACACAGTATAACGCATGGCTTTACAAAACCTGGCTTTTTTCTCTTATGGACAGTCTTCAGGATCTTGTGTGGTTCAAGGATATGGACGGCCTTCATTGGCTTGTAAACAGCAAGCTTGAAAAAACCGTTCATAAAACACGTGAAACGATGCATGGAAAAGGTCATAATTTTATCTGGGATATTCCTGCCGAAGATGAAGGAAAATCCGAACTTAACAGTCTCGAAACGGAACGCGAGGTTATGCAGAGCAAATCTCTTGTCATATCCGATGAGTTTCTTAAAACAGACAATGGCATGCGCCATTTTAAAACCTACAAATCTCCTCTCTTCGGTCGAAACGGAGATGTAATGGGAACTGTGGGAATAGGTCACGATGTCACTGACTTCAACAATACCAGCATAGAGTTGGAAATGCTTATTGATAACATACCTATCGCCATGATAATTTGTGATAAAAACTGGAAGCCTATCGAGGCAAACCGTCTCTTTGAGAAAACTTTCTTAAGCGGAAACAATAATCTTTCCCGTTTTGACTATAACAAATGGAAAAAATCTGTTTCGGAAATTCTTCTGCTCCGCCATTACAACGAAAAGAAACGTTATTACAGCGAAGAATTAAAGATTGTTTCCAACGGTTCAGTTCGTATATTCCGGGTAGTCGAACAGGAAATTATGGATTATTTCGGTGAATTAAGCGGTTATTACTGTATGTTCCGCGACATTACCAAGGAGCGTGAATACGAAAATACCATACTTAAATTTGCCAATACCGATGCTCTTACCGAGCTTTTCAACAGAAGATATTTCTATGAATATATATACAGTTATAAAGACGAGCCTATGACCGTTTTGTTTATGGATATGGACAATTTCAAGCTCGTCAATGACACACGCGGTCACATAGAAGGCGATCTGGCTCTCAAAACAACAGCCACCGTAATACGCAATCATTTCCCGGAATCCCTTGTTGCGCGTTTGGGAGGTGACGAATTTGCCGTTGTAATATCTGATGACGCTATGCCGGAATACGAGATCAAAAAGCGTATCAACAGTCTTATTGACGAGATTGATGCCAGGTTTTCGCCTATGAATCTCGGTATCTCTTTAAGTATCGGCATGGCACATACCAACGGCAATATGAAAGATGTTGATGCATTCATTCACGAGAGTGATCAAATGATGTATCGCGTAAAACAGGCCAAGAAACGCGGATAAACATTTTTCTCCGAATAAATTTGTATTTATTTACGCTTATATACTTTCGGATAAACAATTATCATCGCAATTAAACATATTATTAAGGCAGCGATAACATATCCGACAATTCCGGCTATGGATAATTCATTTCCGAACAAACTACCCTTGAAGCTGAACGAATCTTTAAAACTGTTTACAAACGCTCCGCCGTCAGCTCCGCCAATATCTGAATTTATCTTATCAAGCAATCCATTCAGGAAAGTATTTCTGTACATTATTGTTATCCCTGTTGCAGGGAATAAATTACAAAATGTCTGAATTCCGGTCGAAAACTGCGACAACGGAATGTAAGCACCTATTATAAAACCGCAGGCTGCCGAAAGCATTCCGAAAAATGCACCGCTGGCTGATGTAGTTTTAAAAAACAGCATTACAAGCATAAAGAATGCAGTAGCCGAGACAGAGCCCAAAAAGGCAAGTGCGTAGGAGTATGCAATATTTGATGTGCTCAAATATAAATCACCCTGACTTTGAAGTACAACTATACCTATAGTAAGTACAATCGAGCTCATTATAAATGCCGAAATTGTAGCCGATGTAAAATACGAAAGTACAATCTGCCATCTTTTTAAAGGCGTTGCTGATATATCATAATCAATCTTATTTTCCCTGTCATTTACAATGGTTGAAAGACAGTTATACGGAACCGTTATAAGTGCCGAACCGATTATTCCGACAAGCAATATACAATTTGCGAGTGTATCAATATCCTTTTTATCAACCAGATTTTCAAGTCCCTTCAATGCACTTTCAGCCGCATCAATATAACTCTGCTTGAGAAACAAAAGATATAATACAAGCACTATAATGGATGTAAGCATCGAAAAAATAACCGATTGTCTGTCCTTAAAATATATCAAAAGATTTCTTTTTGTTAAACCAATAAATTTATTCATTATGCCATGCTCCTTCCCGTAAGATTAAGAAATACATCATCCATACTTCCCTTTATTACCTCATAATCCGTTATCCTGTCTCTGTTTTCATATATAAATTCCGTTATTCCGCCGTCAAACGGAATGTTATAGTGATCAGCATCGTAAGAATAATCGAAATCCTTAAGGATCTTATTTGCTTCTTCACTTTCCTCTGTATACCATACAAGCTTTGAAGAAGCATATTTTGTCTTAAGTTCCGTAGGTGTACCTGTTGCGATTATCTTACCCTTATCAAGAATCACGACATTATCGGCATCTCTTGTTTCCTCCATATAATGCGTGGTAAGAAATATCGTAAGATTCTTTTTCTTTCTCAGGTACTCTATATAATCCCATACAATTTTTCTCGACTTTGGATCAAGACCGGTTGTAGGTTCATCCAGAAAAAGGATTTTCGGCTTATTGATAAGTGCTCTTATGATGTCAACCCTTCGCCTCTGCCCTCCGGAAAGCTTCTCATATTTTCTGTTCCATATTTCGTCAAGTTCAAAAATCTCTCTGAAGGGTTCCAACCGCTTATCTATCTTAGCCTTGGACAGTCCGTAATAAGATCCTCTCGTATACAGATTTTCCTTAACCGTGAGCTTGTTATCCAAAACCGAATTTTGAAATACGATTCCAATCAGATCTCTAATCGAATCATCTTCCTTTCCAAGCTCATGATCAAATATTTTTATATCTCCGGAGGTTTTTTCGAGTATCGTACAAAGTATATTAATCGTGGTAGACTTACCGGCTCCGTTTTCTCCAAGAAAAGCGAATAACTCACCTTCGTTAACTTCAAAAGAAATATCATTTACCGCTGTATGTTCTTTATATTTTTTCACCAGATGTTCAACTTTAATTGCTTTCATATGATTTATTCCTTTCCGTTTTTTTATTATCATACCAAATTGTTCTTTTCTCATCCGACAACTGTATCATACTATATATTTTTACACAAAAAAAGAGCAACCGGCTTAAGTTGCAAAAAACATAAACCAAGTTGCACATTTTTATATTTTAAATGTTTTATTCTTCATCATGGAAGTTTTCCAAAGCCTTATTTATCTTATTTTCATCAACCTTTCCCATCCACATGGACCCTATCCACACAAATACATAAACAATAACAAATGTCATAGCCAGGGATAAGTAACTCATGAAACCGGAATACCATTTAAATATCAAGCCTGCCAAAGAAACAATAGCAAGAAGCGACAGAAAATGTAACAATATTCTTAATGCACTGCTCCTTCCGCCTTCGGATTCCTTTAACAAAAGAGTAGGAAACGAACATAAAAAGCTGATTAAAATAATCGATATCGGATGATACCATTCAAGTCCGAATTCTCCGCCCGTAAAATGTGTTATAACACCACCTAATCCTATCATAAAGAATATACCTGTGGATATCATAAGCGTCTGTTCAAATATAATTTTTGATTTTTTCATCTCCATAACTATATCCCCAATCTATTCTTTAATTCTTTAACATAGCTTCGTGCTATAACAACTGTTTCCCCGTTCAAAAGGTATGCATTCATCCTGCTGTTTAGATCCGATTTGACCGAACGGATTTTTCTGATATTAACAATCATAGCTTTTGCACACCGTAAAAAGTTGGCATTAAGCGTAGCTTCAAGCTCATATAGTCTAAGCTTTGTTTCGTAGCAGTTTTCCTTACTGTAAACAAATGTCTTTTTATCTATGGATTCTATATAATATATTTTATTAATATCCAAAAGATAAGTCTTTCCGTCTTTGTTTACAGCAACCTTACCGCCGGCATTTTCCAAAAGATTTATGGCGGCTTCTATTTCATCGGTTCTGTCTACGGCATGTATAATTGCTTTCTCTTCATCACTTGAAGCAGCCTTTTCAAATATTACCTGCATCCATTTTCCCCTTAAATAGATTACTTTATTTTTCTGTATTTCATGTATAGCATTTTAACCGAAAATATGAGTCAAAAATAAATCCGACAAAATATTTGCCGGATTTATTTTGATTTTTTAAATCACTATTTTATAACCTTTATCCATCCCTCAGGAGCTTCAATACGACCCATCTGAATTCCTGTCAAGGTATCATAAAGCTTCTTGGTTACCGGACCCATCTCATCCATTCCGCTTGGGAAGCAGATTTCCTCACCATGATTTACGATCTTTCCTACAGGTGAAATAACTGCTGCCGTACCACAAAGTCCACACTCTGCAAAATCCTTAAGCTCATCAAACTTAACTTCTCTATGCTCAACAGTAAGTCCGAGATACTTCTCTGCAACTATCATAAGTGAACGACGAGTAATTGACGGAAGTATACTGTCTGACTTTGGTGTTACAAACTTTCCGTCCTTAGTTATGAAAATAAAGTTTGCTCCACCTGTTTCTTCAACCTTACTTCTTGTTGCAGGGTCAAGATACATATTTTCCGCAAAGCCCTGATTATGTGCATCAACTATAGCATGTAAGCTCATTGCGTAATTAAGTCCGGCCTTAATATGTCCTGTTCCGTGAGGTGCTGCTCTGTCAAAATCAGACACTCTTATAACAATCGGCTTTGCGCCACCCTTGAAATACGGTCCAACAGGTGTAACAAAGATACGGAACTGATACTCTTCCGCAGGCTTAACACCTATAACAGGATTGCTTCCGAACATATAAGGTCTGATATAGAGTGTTGCACCCGAACCATATGGAGGTACATAATCAATATTTGCTTCTACAGTTTTTACAACTGCCTCAACGAACTTATCTTCAGGATAAGCAGGCATCTCAAGTCTTGTACATGAATCAACCATTCTCTTGGCATTGAGATCAGGCCTAAAGCATACAACATGTCCATCCTCTGTTGTATAAGCCTTCAAACCCTCGAAACATGTCTGAGCATACTGAAGAACACCCGCACACTCGCTTATAGTTACAGTAGCATCAGTGGTAATGCCACCCTCATCCCATGCACCGTTCTTATAATTTGATACAAAACGATGCTCTGTCTGGATATAACCGAAACCAAGATTTGACCAATCAATATTCTTACTCATAATAATCGTCTCCCTTTTTTAAGAAATTAAACATATCCTTATTTTACCACCAACATATAAATATTCAAGCAAAAATTTATTTTAAGAGTGCAACCGCTTCAATTTCAACAAGCACATCCTTCGGAAGCCTTGCCACTTCGACACATGAACGTGCCGGATAATTATCCGTAAAAAATTCCGCATAAACTTCATTCACGGCTGCAAAATCATTCATATCCTTAATAAATACCGTGGTTTTGACGACATTTTCCGCACCCGAACCAGCTTCCTGAAGAAGCGTAACAAGATTTTTAATAGCCTGTCTTGCCTGAGCTTTTACATCGCCTGTCTCAAGTTCTCCCGTCTCGGGAATAATAGGGATCATACCTGATGTGAAGACCATCTTATCCACGACAATTGCCTGTGAATACGGTCCTATAGCTGCAGGTGCCTTTGGTGTTTTGATAATCTGTTTCATAATAATTACCTCCGATATTGTATTTTATTATTTAAAAAATAATAATCAATGACTAATCAATTATATTGATTGTACTTTCTGTAATCTCTATCTTTCTGTCCTTCAAAAGCTTTCCGACGGCTCTCTTGAATGCATTTTTACTCAAACCGAACTCTTTTTTTATAAGATCTTTGTCTGCTTTATCGGTAAATGGCAGGACTCCTTTATAGCTCTTTATTACATCATAAACCATATCGGCATCTTCATTCATCTGAATATAAGCCGGTTCTCTAAGCATAAGGTCTGCCTTGCCGTCCTCTCTTATCTTTTTGATTCGTCCCGTTACCGTATCTCCCACGTAAACCTTATTATAAAGCTCACTTTCATGAATCAGCCCCGAAAACTTATCATCTATGGCAACAAAGGCTCCCATATCTTTTTTGTATTCATACACCGTACCGGTAAATGTATCTTTCTCCTTATATCCTTCTATCGGAAGAAGACTGTCATAAAGCTTCATGGAAACACAAAGCCTATCCGATTTATCCGTATACATTTTTACAAGATATTCTCTTCCCTCGACAACCTTTGCGGTCTGTTTCTTAAACGGAAGTAAAATATCCTTCTCAAGTCCCCAATCCATAAATGCCCCGATTGAAGTAACATTTTTAACCTTGAGCTTTTTTATCTCACCCATTGTTATAAGCGGCTTATTTGTAGTAGCTATAAGTCTGTCCTGTGAATCTCTGTAAATAAATACGTCGATAACAGAACCTGCCTTTACTCCCTCGGCAACCTGCTTTCTGGGTAAGAGCACTGTCTCCGCCGTAGAACTTCCGTCCTCTCCTAGATATATCCCGAAATCCTTTGACCTTATAACCTTAAGGGTATTCCATTTTCCTATTTCTATCATTCTTACCGTCCTCCTTTTAAATGTATATCTTCACACATATTTTATTTAAAACAGAAAAAGACCACATATAGCGGTCTTTTCTTACTTCTTTCCAAGCTTTAATATCTTGCTTCTTATAAAATCGGCCTCTTTATCCTCTGCCTTCTTGTATCCGTATTCATTAAGCTTATCAGCTGAATTGTTAAGGGTGAAAACAGACATTCCCTTTTCATTAAGCTTTTCCTTGTAGCCGTTAAATACGTCAACAACCGCATATATATCTTTACTCCTTCTGTCAGGACTAGCCATAACATCTCTTATACACCAGTCATCTATGGCATCACCCTTAGAAGGTTTTTCCATATTTTCAAAATTAATTTTTTTAGTATATATAGTATCAGTATCACATATGGCCCAAGGGACCACATAGACTATGCTGCTCATAATACTTCCTCCAAATAAAACTGCATATAACATGTGCCATTCTATACCATTCCTTTTCGTTTGTCAAACAAAAAAATAAAGATTTACAGTAACTGCTATTTGTTCAAAATATTTATTTATAATATTTTTAAAAAAAAGCTTGCATTTTAAAATGACATCAAGTATAATATGTGATTGTGATGGGCTATCGCCAAATGGTAAGGCACTGGACTCTGACTCCA
>DFDU01000117.1:237-10809 GCA_002369325.1 Lachnospiraceae bacterium UBA3820 | reverse complement strand
AATAACGTAAAACGGACGATTTGAAGCAATCGTCCGTTTTTTTTAAAAAAAAATAATAAAATTTTAAAATTTATAAAACCAAGTAAAACTTTTGTGTGTCTATGTAGTAGAAAGCAACAAAAAAGGTTGCAAAAAATATAGATTTAATTTTAGGAGGAAACGATTATGAAGAAGAAAACAAAGGCAATTATGGCAGGTATTTTAACAATGGTAGTTTTAGGCTCAGGTGTGGCAGTATATGCAGGAAGTCAGATGAATGATAATTTCCAATCTGATTATGAGTTAACGACAGAACAAGATGAGGTTACAGAGGAAAAGGCAGAGCATAAATATGAGACTAAGGTTGATGTAAAAGATGTTACCACAGAGGAGAGGAAAGAGAAGGAACAAAAGGATGAAATAAAATCCGAGAAAAAGACTAAAGAGCAGGCTAAAGAAAAAGAAGAAAACATTTCCCCGGCAAAGTCTGAAAAACAGATATCAAACAGTGAAGTAAAAACAGAAAAAAAATCAGAGCAGCAGGAAACTGTTCAAGAAGAAATAAGTCAGCCAAGTTTAAGCGAGGGTAATCAACATGAGCATAGCTGGGTATGGATAGTTGACCGGGCTGCTTATGATGAGGAAATCTACGAAGAACAGCCTGTATACGAAGAGAAGCCTGTTTATGAGGAACAATATGTTGGTAGTCATTGGGAATGTTATCTCGACGGAGTGTTTACTCCATATAAGAGTGGTATTGAGTACGCTGATGCTGTAGTAGGTAGAAACTTAGAAGGCGGTACACTCAATCCTAAATGGCAAGAAGCTGCAGGTTACTACTGCAATCATTGTGACCAGATAATAGTAGATGACTACGAAACCGTTCAGGTAGGTACTGAGAAAGTACATGTAGGAACAGAGCAGGTTGTGACAGGAACCATACATCATGACGAAGTAGGACATTATGAATGTTCATGTGGTGCAGTACAGTAGAATTAAAAGACATTTAATTAAAAATAATTATAAAATTTTAAAAAAATTAAAAAAAATATAAAACCAAATAAAACTTTCATGTGTCTATGTAGTAGAAAGCAACAAAAAAGGTTGCAAAAATAATAATTTATATAATTCAGGAGGATAAAATTATGGAAAGAAGAGAACAGTTATTAAACGGACTTTATTATGTTAAGGAGAGAATAGGAAAAATCGTAAATCTTTGCAGTCAGGAGCTTGATATCGAAAAGCAGTTTTTAACAGAGAAAACAATAATTGATACAAAGAGCGTGAAAACATGGACAAAGACATTATCCATGGTGACTGTACTGGCAGCAGTAATATTTTTTATCTGGGGTTCTGTTATGAGAGGAGATATAGCATTACTTGTTTTGTCCGGTATTTCGGCAGCGGTTTTTTATGCAAACAGGAATAACCCGGGTAAAAAAAGAAACTTATCGGCAGTGATCTTTGCAGTAGTATTTATAGGTTTTATAGTCGACATGGGTAAGACCATGATACTTGCATTGGTGATTTTCGGTACACCGCTTTTGATATTAACCGTAGTGGGAATTATCGGAAAAAACAAATATGCCAGATTTAAAAATATTCAGATTGAAGCAGTAAATGAAGAATTATATGCAAAATATGACAGGCTTGAATCAGAGATTAATTACATAAGAAACGAGCTTTACAATAATACAGCAAGCTGGTACCCGATTAATTACTATACGGAAAATGCAGTTGATTGGTTTATATACGCGGTTCAGAATTTTAGAGGTGATAATATGATGACATTGGTTCAGCAGTTTGAGGAAACAGAATTCAGAGCACAGATGCTTGCGGGACAGCAACAGCTTATATATGAAGTAAACAGAGGATTTGAAGCTATGACAAGAAATCAGGAGGAAATTATCAATAGTCTTTCAGCCGTAAAAAAGAATCTTGCAATGTCAAATGTGTTAAGTACGATGAATTTTTGTGTAAACTTAGGTACTCAACGAAAGATTGATTATCAGAACAAGATTATGGAAAGAAGAAATATGGCAATTCAGGATAATACAAATGCTATGAACTCTGTAAGAAGTGCAATTCAGGATAATACATATGCTGTAAACGGATTACGTACAAGTTTTTAGGAAAAAGTAAATCAAAAATAAGGAGGAAAAAATTATGAAGACAAGAACAAAGATTATAATCACAGCTATTTTAGCAATAACTATCGTTAGCGGAGCATTCGTTGTAAAAGGAATCAAGGATCAGGTGGATTTAAGAGCAAATGCACAGGATACAGCAACCGAATATGTTGGCGAGGATGTGAATGAAACAGAAAACAAGGAGACAACCGAGGACCTTCAAACAAAAACAAAGAAGGATGCTGAAAAAGTAATCGAAGAAAAGAAAAATGAAATCAAGACCGGTAACAAAACTGAAAGTAAGACAGAAACAAAGATTGAAAAGTCAAATACCACTGAGGCTGCTCATGAGCAAAAGCCTAAGACCGAAACTGTTACCGAGGGCAGAAAAAATACTACGGAAGCACCCGCAACAACCACAGGTCGTAAGACCGATACCACGCCAACAAAGCCTGCAAATCACGAACATTCTTGGAAATGGGTTGTAGACAAGGCTGCTTATGACGAAGATGTATATGAAGACAGACCTATATATGAAGACCGCCCTGTATGTGAAGAAAGACCTATCTACGAAGAAAGACCTGTATATGAAGATACTTATGATGTATGGGAAGTTTACATATTTGACACAGGTGCAAAGTTTTATACATACTGTTTCACAACAGAAACGATAGGCGACTTTTATCAGATGGACGCATATGCAGAAGCAACTTATGGTAGTTATAATGCAGGGATGTGTCATTGTTCAATTCGAGATGAACAGGTTAAGACAGGCACAAAGCAGACCGGCACAGAGAAAGTTCAGACCGGAACTGAGAAAGTTCAGACAGGCACAGAGAAGGTTCAAACCGGTACTGAGCGTGTTAAGACCGGTACAGTACACCACGATGAGGTCGGTCACTATGAGTGCTCCTGCGGAGAGATAAAGTAATTAAAGGGAAAACAAGTAAATTAAGTGGACATTATCAAAATGCGGTGCTACAATTATTTGGAATTATCCATTATAGGAAATATATAATTAAAAGGAAGGATGATTGATATGAAAAAAACAGGATTGAAAAAAGGAAATAAGATTACAAAGTTAATAGCTGCTTTATTGTGTGCAGGTATGTTGCTTACAGGTTGCGGAAACAGCGGAAGCAAAAAAATAGAATTTAAAGGTGATAATACAGGAAATAAAACTACCGAGGGCGGAGCGTTTGATTCCTTCGGAGGCGGAAGTCAGAGTGAAATGACTTTAAGCGAATATATATTGGCAAATCAGCCTTGTATAGTTTATTTGAATGCCGGATCAGATAACAGTAAAAATGAAAATGATTCTAAAACGCCTGAGAGCTATCAACAGCCTGCAAAGGATGAGGAACCTGAAGGATTCTACTATTTTCATGATAATGTGGTAACAATGTATGATACCGATCTTACTTGGGGTGAGATATCCAGGATGTCAGACGAAGAAATCTTGAGTTCAAGTACGATAGAAGAGTATGCGACCAATGCAGAATATAAATTTGCGGTATTTACGGATGAAACCGGAAATAATTTTAAAGGTGAATCTATCTTTGTTAAGGAAGTATATGGTTCAGGCGAAAGTGATGTGTGCGTTTTTGACGGACATTCGGTTCATCATTATTTTTTGGGATGGATGACAGCATCATGGGGAACCGCATGCCAAGTATATGACGCATCATATATAGGCTGGACAGGATATTGTCCGACGACAGACAGCGGTATGAATATAGCAAGACCTTCATGGTGGATAAAGGAACCGGCGGATGTGACCATAGTGCTTGATCAGCCTAATTCACCTAATGTTGTACTTGATCCTGAGTGTGACGGTGATGGTGAAGTAGAAGATAGTATTTTTGAATAAGCCATAGAACGGATAATGTGTACCTGTAAATCGGAAGGATAAAATATATGAATAATAAAGAGTTTGAACTTATAGCACCATGCCATTTCGGGCTTGAATCGGTGCTTAAAAGAGAAATAACCGACTTGGGTTATGAAATAGTTTCGGTGGAGGACGGAAGGGTCACATTTATGGGGGATGAAACTGCTATTCCGCGTGCCAACATATTTATAAGAACTGCAGAAAGAATCCTTTTAAATATGGGGAGCTTTAAGGCAGTTACTTTTGACGAGCTTTTTGAGGGTACAAAAGCACTCCCGTGGGAAGAATACCTTCCGAGAGATGCCAGGTTTTGGGTAACAAAGGCAACTACAAATAAAAGCGCACTTTTTGCGGGAAGTTCCATTCAGTCGATTGTAAAAAAAGCGATTGTTGAAAGAATGAAGCAGACTTATCGTGTGAGCCGCTTTGAAGAGGACGGAGCGGAATATCCTATAAGAGTTTTCATATTTAAAGATATGGTTTCAATCGGTATCGATACCTCGGGAACATCACTTCACAAGCGCGGCTACAGACAGCTCGTCGGCAAAGCTCCGATTTCCGAAACACTTGCATCGGCACTGCTTATGCTTACTCCATGGAATAAGGACAGAGTGCTGGTCGATCCGTTTTGCGGAAGCGGTACATTTCCGATTGAGGCGGCTATGATAGGTGCAAATGTTGCACCGGGGATGAACCGTGAGTTTACGGCGGATGCATGGGAGAAAGTCATTTCAAAAAAAATCTGGTACAATGCTTATGATGAAGCACATGATATGATAAGAAATGATGTGGAAATGAATATTCAGGGTTATGACCTGGATCCGGAAATCGTAAAATGCGCCATGGCAAATGCTAAAGAGGCAGGCGTTGACAAATATATACATTTTCAGGCAAGGGATGTAAAGGACCTAAATAATCCGAAGCATTATGGATTTATAATTACAAACCCTCCTTACGGTGAAAGACTTGAGGAGAGGAAGGATTTGCCGGAACTTTACAGAACTATCGGAGAAAGCTTTAAAAGGCTTTCTGACTGGTCAATGTATCTTATTACGTCTTATGATGAGGCAGAAAAGTATATAGGAAGAAAGGCTGATAAAAACAGAAAGATTTATAATGGTATGATTAAATCGTATTTTTATCAGTTTATGGGACCTAAGCCACCGAGAAAAGAACGAACGGATAAGTAATTTGAGAAATAAAGTTTATGGTCATGGGTTAATAATATATGAAAAAGGTTTTTGTATTTCTTGCGGTTATTGCCGCGATATTTACAATTACATATTTTGCAACAAGGAAACAGGTTGTTATGGTTGATATGTCGGAGGATTTTTCCGAATGTGCGATGAGTTTTAAAACGGATTTGGTCGAGCATTTTAATGATGATCTTGTTGTAACAGTTAACGGCATAAGCATGGAAGAATTCGATTATGAGAATTATGTAAGTGATTCCATGAAGCTTGTTGTAGAGGCAGATTTTTTAAAAAGCCTTTTAAACTGTTCGGTTTGGGAATATCCTGACGGAAAAGTCCTTATTATGAAAGGAAATAATAAGCTGGAAACCGGAATAGGCGTGGATAAAGCGCTAGCTAACGGACATGAAGATATTAGGATGGAAACTCCGGTATCTGTTGATGAAAAAACCGGTAAGCTTATGATACCTTTGGATGAGGTTGCGGAATTCCTTAATTATCACGTAGATTATTATTACTATGATAATCATGTTGATTTGGCACTTTTCGGAAAGGAAAATGCTTTGCCGCCACGATACGATATGAGAGATTACGGCCGGGTTACAGGAGTCAGAGACCAGGGAAGATATGGTACCTGTTGGGCTTTTGCATCGCTTGGCGCACTTGAAACAACACTTCTTCCAATGGAATATAATGAGTTTTCAACGGACAATATGACACTTGCCAACAGTTATAATCTGGATGTGGATATAGGCGGAGAGCATACCATGAGCATAGCATATCTGGCTGCATGGCAGGGACCTGTTTATGAAAAGGACGATCCTTACGGTGACGGAAAAACAGATTTGACACTTGAAGCCGTAAAGCATCTTGAAGAAGCACTTATAATAAACGGCAAGGATATGAATAACCTGAAAAGCGCGATATTCAGATACGGTGCCGTTGAAACTTCTATATATTGTCAGATGGAATATGTTGACAGTTTTTCCAAATATTATTCGCGTGAAAATTCGGCATATTATTATGACGGAGATGAAGGCGCCAATCATGATATAGTGGTTGTGGGCTGGGATGATAATTATCCAAAGGAAAATTTCACGATCGAACCTGAAGGAAACGGTGCATTTATCTGTAAGAACAGCTGGGGCGAAGAATTCGGAGATGACGGTTATTTTTATGTATCTTATTTTGATAATGTGATTTGCAATAAGTCAGTTGTTTATACAAGAGTAGGTGATGCGGATAATTTTGATAAAATATATCAATCCGATATGCTTGGCTGGGTAGGCCTTATGGGCTTTAACAAGGAGAATGCCTATTTTGCCAACGTGTATGAAACTGACGAAAATGAGGAACTTGCGGCAGTTTCATTTTATGCAACTGATAAAAATACCAGTTTTGAGGTTTATCTGGTTCAAAATTTTAAGGACGAATCTTCATTTGAAAACAGAGAACTATTGACTTCGGGAAGCATGAAATATGCAGGCTATTATACTGTTCGGATTCCGGAGCCTGTGCGTCTTTCGGATAAGAGTAAATATGCGGTGGTTGTTAAAATTCATACACCAAACGCAATTCATCCGATAGCCATAGAATACAATGTTGATGAGCGGACTGAAAATTTTGATATAACGGATGGTGAAGGCTATATAAGCCTTTACGGGGAAATATGGCACAATGCGGAGAAAACTCAAAATTGTAATGTGTGTCTTAAGGCTTTTACAAATTATGTTTCAGACGGCGGCGAGGACGAGATAGATAAAGAGTAGCAGGAAGATAATGAAATCTGTTTAGTCGACTAAATGTAAATATATAGGTCAATTAAATAAAGAAAACAGGAGAGATAAAATGAAAAAGATTATTTTTGCAACAGGAAATGAAGACAAGATGAAGGAAATCAGAATGATCCTTGCAGGTGAGGATTATGAGATTTTATCCATGAAGCAGGCAGGAATTGATATAGATATCGTTGAGGACGGTAAAACTTTTGAGGAAAATGCAATAATCAAGGCAACCGCAATATCAAAGGTTAAGGAGGCAGAGGGCTGTATAATTCTTGCTGATGACAGTGGACTTGAAGTGGATTATCTTAATAAAGAACCGGGAATATATTCTGCAAGATATGAAGGCGTTGATACTCCGTATGAGATAAAAAATCGTATAATTATCGACAGACTTAACGGGGTTCCGGATGAGCAAAGAACAGCTCGTTTTGTATGTGCGATAGCTGCTGTATTTCCGGACGGAAGGGTTGAAACAAGACGTGGTACAATTGAGGGTAGAATTGCATATGAACCGGCCGGTGAAAACGGATTTGGATATGATCCTATATTTTATGTGCCTGAGCTTGGCAAGACAACGGCTGAGATTCCGCCGGAGGAAAAGAATAACTTAAGCCACAGAGGAAATGCTTTAAGAGCTATTAAAGAGATAATTTAAAGAATTAATTTTTGTACACTTAGATTTCGATGGTTTTGAAATATACGAGGTTTAATAAGGATTTATGAGAATACTTGTAGTAAGTGATTCGCACGGAAAAAATGAAAATGTAAAAAAGGCGATAGAAGCTGCAGGAAAGATAGATGCACTTATTCATTTGGGCGATGTTGGATACAGCTATCATGAAATAGAGAGCATGGCTCATGTTTCAACCTATATCGTAGCCGGTAATACGGATTATATACCCGAGCTAAAGGACAGAATGATTCTTATGTTCGGGGAACACAGGATATATGTTGTTCATGGACACAGAGAAGGTGTGAGCATGGGGCTTTCCACCTTAAGATATAATGCACTTGAAAATGAATGTGACATTGCCCTGTATGGGCATACGCATGTTCCGTATTTAGATGAAAACCCTGATGATGTAACTATACTTAACCCGGGAAGCATATCTCTTCCACGGCAGGATGACCACAAAAAAACATATGCAATCATAGAAATCGATGATTTCGATGGAGTGACCTATGAGTTTCATTCTATATAAGTATACGGCTTGAATATATAATACTAAATCCGGCGCAGGCACGCATGCGCTACTCTCAGACGTAACGGTTCTAAGCTCGAAAAAACTCGCTAAGTACCGACGTCTTCAAAGTACCTGCTTTTGGATTTGTCTTATATATTCAAGCCTTACATATTGATAAGTTTAAATTTAATTTATGAAAAGGAAATAAATATGAAAAAGGGTGAAATATACGAGGGATATATAACGGAATTTGATTTTCCCAATAAGGGGAGTCTTTTTATCGAGGACAGGAAGGTTACTGTGAAGGAGACTATGCCGGGACAGAAGGTCAAATTTTCGATTTCAAAGAAAAAAAGTGGTATGGCTGAGGGAAGACTTCTTGAGGTAATTGAAAAATCCGAATTGGAAGATGTGATGCCAAGCTGCGAATATTTCGGCATTTGCGGAGGGTGTGCATATCAGAATTTATCCTACGAAAACCAGCTTGAATTTAAAGAAGGTCTGGTAAAGAAACTCATTGATAAGGCCGTTTCGGATTGTGATTATAAATGGGAAGGCATATTTGCTTCACCGAAGCAAAAGGGTTATCGCAACAAGATGGAATTTACCTTCGGAGATGAATATAAGGATGGACCGCTTGCTTTGGGACTTCATAAAAAAGGCAGCTTTCATGATATAGTGAGCGTTTGCTCGGGTAACGGTTGTGAGATAATAAATTCTGATTGGCATAAAATTGTAAGCTATACACTCACATTTTTTGCCGATAGAAAAGTTCCTTATTATCACAGAATGTCGCATAAAGGAATTTTAAGAAATCTTGTTGTAAGACAGTCTTATGCAACGGGAGAATTTTTGATAAATCTTGTTACATCTACGCAATGGGGCGAGTTTGGCTTTGACAGTGAGAGCCTGCTTAAGGAGTATTCCGAAGGACTTGTCGAGTTGGAAAATAACGGACAATTCACAGAAGGAGGAAAGATAGCAGGCATATTATATACCGAAAATGATACGCTCGGAGATGTCGTAAAATGTGATAAAATCGTCTGCCTGTATGGAAAAGACTATATAATCGAAGAGGTAATCGGACTAAAATTTAAGATATCACCATTTTCATTTTTTCAGACAAATACAAAGGGCTGCGAGGTTTTGTACGAAAAGACCCGCGAATATATAGCTGATGCTTCTGACGGAAAAGTTGTTTTTGATTTATACAGCGGTACCGGAACCATAGCACAGATGATGGCCAAGGTTTCCGAAAAGGTAATCGGAATAGAAATTGTGGAAGAAGCAGTTGAGGCTGCTAAGGAAAATGCTGCTCAAAACGGACTTTCAAATTGTGAGTTTATAGCCGGAGACGTATTAAAGACCATTGATCTTGTGGAAGATAAGCCGGACTTTATAGTAGTCGACCCACCAAGAGACGGTATTAATCCAAAGGCACTTGATAAAATTCTTAATTTCGGAGTTCAAAAAATAGTTTATATTTCCTGTAAACCAACTTCGCTTGCGCGTGACTTGAAAATCATGAACGAGCGAGGATACAAGCTTGTAAAGGCTTGCTGCGTGGATCAGTTCCCTTGCACGAGGAATATTGAGACTGTGTGTCTCTTGGGCAGACGAAAACCCGATGATACGATAAAAGTCTCCGTCAATATGGACGACTATTATCAGATCAGGGACGCAGAGGAGGCGGAGAAAAACCCTTCATAAGACCAAAATAGTATATTGAGATAAAAACTTAGCTGTTGATGCGTAAGAAAGACTTGCGTATCAGCAGCTTATTTTATTTTCAGCCGAGAACGGCAGAAGGGAGAAAATCTATGACAAAGGAAGCAAAAACGACAAGGAACCTGAAGGTGATCGCTTGGATGACATGGTTCAGAGCGTCAGAGATCACGGGATACTGAATCCCGTGATTGTCCGGAAGGTTTACGGAGGGTATGAGATGCTGGCCGGGCATAATAGGATGAACAAGAAGCCGTGGCGGCGCAGGATGTGAAGGTGGATGAAAAGACGGCGAAGGCTATTCGCAGGAAGAGATCGCAGAGATGAAGGGCGTGTCGCAGAACACGGTATCCAAGAAGCTCCGCAGGATCAAGAAGCAGCTTACCGAGATGTGCAGAAAAGCAGTATAAGGCAAACGAGAGTATTCTTAACTGAATATGGTGCCCATATGGCGGCGGGAGTTTTTCCTGCCGCTTTTGATGATAGAATATTGACAAAAAGCGATCGTGGAGTTATACTGATGATGGAAAAAATAAAAAAATACATCATACACTCTGCGGAGGATAAAGTATTGAATATAGATCAGAAAGACATAGAGCAGTATCTTTCCGAGGTGAAGGAAGCTGTTGAAAAGGATAACTACCGGCTTGACCGGAACGCCAGACGGCAGGATAACATCAATCTGTT
>DFDU01000117.1:0-163 GCA_002369325.1 Lachnospiraceae bacterium UBA3820 | reverse complement strand
CTGGATTATGTTATCGATGAGACAAAAGCTAAAGAAATCATATTGAGCCTTACTGTAATGGATTTTTCGGAGATCCTGCAGAATGAGCATAAAGGTTATGAACATGAAAAACTGTATGTATTTGGCAAGGATGTAACTCTTTTGGAGAGGAATGGGACAGAAG
>DFDU01000043.1 GCA_002369325.1 Lachnospiraceae bacterium UBA3820 | reverse complement strand
AGTGCTTAATGAATTAGGCTGAGAGGCAGTCTGTATCGACTGTCAATCCTTAGGGGATTACCCTTTACCTGATCCGGATAATACCGGCGTAGGAAGTTTGCTTTTAATTTGTTGTGTAAATGGCTTGCTTCCTTGTGGAATGCAAGCCTTTTTTTTAATCCTATGTAAAGAAATATTATAATTTTAAATTGATAAACGGAGGAAATAAATATGAATGCAAATGTAGCAATTCAGGTTCTGCCTGCAGTACAGACCGATGAGGAAATTGTAAGAGTTGTTGATGAAGTAATTGATTATATAAAAAGCACAGGTGTAAATTACTATGTCGGTCCTTGCGAAACCGCTATGGAAGGCGATTATGAGGAGCTTATGGAAATTGTTAAACAATGCCAATATATAGCTGTTAAAGCCGGAGCTCCGAGTGTTATGAGCTATGTGAAAATCACTTATAAGCCTGACGGTGAGAAGCTTACGATAGAAAGAAAAACAGCAAAGCATCATATAAATGATATTGCTAAAGCTATGAAGAGCGCATAATCGGTAAGTAATGGAGAAGTAAATGAACATTTCTTATAATAAAACAAATAAAAAACGAAAAAGAAATAATAAATCCGATTCCTGTATGGACATAATCGTTCCCGTAGTTGTAATAATTATTGTTCTTACCATATGGCAACTTGCATGCAGCTTCAGGCTTGTGCCGTCATATATGCTTCCATCGCCGATAAGGGTTGTAAAAGCATTTATAAATGATTTTGATCTGCTTATGAAACATGCAAAAACAACCATGACTGAGGCATTTCTTGGTATGGGACTTGGTGTTCTTTTGGGATTTGTGAGTGCGGCTTTAATGGATGCTTTTAAGGTTGTAAGACGAGGACTTTATCCGATACTTATACTTACTCAAACAATTCCTCCTGTTGCGATAGCACCATTGCTTATACTATGGTTTTCGTATGGTATAGCTCCAAAGGTTGTTTTGGTTGTGCTTGTATCGTATTTTCCGATAGCTATCGGACTTTTGGAAGGTTTTGAGTCTGTTGATAAGGATTTAATTCGAATGATGAAATCCATGAATGCCGGAACCCGGCAGATTTTTTGGCATGTGAAGTTTCCGTGCGCACTGGGAGAGTTTTTCTCCGGATTAAAGATAGCTGCATCATATTCGATTGTTGGTGCAGTAATTGCCGAATGGCTCGGTGGTTTTAACGGACTTGGTGTTTACATGACAAGAGTAAAAAAATCAATGTCCTATGATAAGATGTTTGCGGTAATCTTTTTTGTATCTGCATTAAGCCTTATTCTCATGGCTTTAATAAAGCTTTTACAAAAGAAAGCTATGCCGTACAAATATATTAAAGACAAATAATTAAGGAGACTAAAAAATGAGAAAGAACATGAAACTAAGAAAACTTATAATGCTTATGGTTATATCAACCATGATTTTAAGCCTTGTGGGCTGTGGAAAGAAAAGCAAAAAGTCGGACAAGGAAATGAAAAATATAACACTTGTCCTTGATTGGACACCTAATACTAATCATACAGGTTTTTATGTTGCTTTAAATAAAGGGTATTATAAAGATGCCGGATTAAATGTTACGATCGTTCAGCCGCCTGAGGATGGTGCAACTATGATGGTGGCATCAGGTGATGCGGAGTTTGGTATAGATTTTCAGGATTATCTTGCACCTGTATTTACTTCAGAGGATAATATTCCTGTAGTAGCGGTTGCTGCATTGATACAGCATAATACGTCCGGAATTATTTCCTTAAAGGAAGACGGAATTGATTCACCTAAGGGTCTTGAGGGCAAGAATTATGCAACCTGGAGTCTTCCGGTCGAGCAGGCCATGATTGAAAATATAGTTGAAGCTGACGGCGGTGATTATTCAAAGGTAAATCTTATACCTGAGTATGTTACCGATGAGGTTGCGGCACTTAAGCAGGATATAGATGCTATCTGGGTATATTATGCCTGGGCAGGTATAGCTACGGAATGTGCGGGTCTTGATACAAATATGATTTATTTCAAGGATATAACTCCTGAGTTTGATTATTACAGTCCTGTGATCATATCAAACAGTGACTGGTTAAAGGATAATGATGAAACCGCTAAGGCATTTCTTGAGGCAACAAAAAAAGGTTATGAATTTGCTATAGAAAATCCGGATGAGGCTGCCGAAATTCTTTGTAAGGAAGTACCTGAGCTTGACCCGGAGCTTGTAAAAAAGAGTCAGAACTGGCTTGCAAATGAATACAAGGCTGAGGTTGAAAGATGGGGATATATAGATAAGGAAAGATGGGATGCTTTCTATAAATGGCTTTCAGATAATAATCTTTCCGATGAGATACCTTCCGGCTACGGATTTACCAATGATTATCTGCCTGAATAATAAATGCAGTTGATTTGTTTATTTAAATTGTTTGTAATGTAAGGAGAGTAAGGTCGTTTTATGAGGGAAATACTTCGTGCCGGGCACATAAAAAAAGAATATATTGATAAGCCGGTTCTTGAAGATATAAATCTTAATCTTTATGAAGGTGAGATAGTATGTCTTCTTGGGGTAAGCGGAGTAGGTAAGACAACCTTGTTTAACATATTATCCGGACTTATGCTTCCTGATAGCGGAAATGTTTTACTTGCCAAAAGCCTTGATGATGAAAAAGATGCTTTTGAAGACATTACCGGAAAACCGGGACATATAAGCTATATGCTTCAAAAGGATTTGCTTCTTCCTCATAAAACGGTCGTTGATAATGTTGCATTACCGCTTGTATTATCAGGAATGAATAAAAAGGATGCAAGAATTAAAGCATCTTCCTTCTTTGAACAATTCGGTCTTTCGGGTACGGAAAAAAAATATCCCGTTCAGCTTTCAGGCGGAATGAAACAAAGGGCGGCACTTTTAAGAACATATCTTTGTAAAAAGCCTGTAGCTCTTTTGGATGAGCCTTTCGGTGCTCTTGATACATTGACAAGAGAAGCAATACATGAGTGGTATCTTAAAATAATGGAAGAAATAAAGCTTTCAACCATTTTTATTACTCATGACATAGACGAAGCCATCCTTATATCCGATCGAATACTTATACTTAAAGGTTCACCTGCAAGTATTACCGATGAGATAAGAATTGATGAACCCAAGCCAAGAAACGGAAATTTCATTTTGACTGAAAAATTCCTTGAATATAAGAGACTTATCAAGTCTAAATTATGATTATTGCTTTTTGGTTGATCCGAAAGAAATACCGGTAAGCATTATAAGATTAAGAATCATATAGCTTACAAACATCCCGAGAGCATAGGCGTTAAGGCCATATCTTGGAACTAAAAACAAATTAAAGGCTATCCTTATAGTTATGGCAATTATATTTGCAGTAAGTGCAAAGAGAGCCTTATCTATTCCGTTTAAAACGGATGTAAGGTTACTTGAAGTATATATTAAAGGACATAGCAGGCAGAGCTTTTTTAAAAGTTTGCCTGCTTCTTTGCTTTTAAAGGCAAATGAACATATTGTTTCACCAAATAAATAAAAGCACAGTGATGCAATAAGTCCGAGAAGCATACAAAAAAATATGCATTCCTTTAAGGCTTTGTTTATTTTTGACTTATCATTTTTGGCGTTGGCATAGGAAACTGCAGGTAAAAGCATGGTTGAAAGAGATGTGGAAATTGTTGCGGGGAAAAGTATAAAAGGTATAACGATTCCCGTAATTATTCCAAACATTTCAAGTGCCTTGTCGCTGTTTTGATAAAACTTAAAAAGCATAGCAGGCATAATAACAGCCTCGAGTGTGGAAAACAAAGTAAAGCAAATATTATTTATCGTAATCGGAACTGCATCCTTGGCAAAATATTTAATCACCTTAGTTTTATCATTTTTTATATTAAATAAACTGTTTCTTTTGTTCATTGATTTATAATTAAAATATATAAATACAGCTGCAAGGGCAGCAGAGATTTCACCTATAACTACGGCAATTACGGCAAGAGTGGAATTTACATTTTGACTGATTACTATTAATGATAAAACATAAGCTGCACTTATTCGTATTATCTGTTCAAATAAGTGAGAAAAACCATGTGCACCCGGCTTGCCTATACCAATAAAATAAAAATTAATACATGATTTTAATGCTACAAAAGGGATGGCTATACAGATTACTTGAAGAAGTTTTGCACAGTCGGAATTTTTTAAAAGCTTATAGCTTATTAAATTACTGTTTATATAAATTAAAATTGCGGATAATGTACTTAGAGATACTGCAATTATTACAGATAGTCGAAATATGTAATCGGCTTTTTTTATTTCTTTTTTTCCGTGATAATAAGAAACCTGTTTGGTAAGTGTTGTTGAAATGCCTTGAGAACAGCACGCAAAGACAAACATATAAAGAGGAAATATCAATTGATATTTTCCAAGCTCAATAACGCCTATTAGCCTTGTTAAAAAGATTCTGTTATAAAAACCGAGTATTTTTGTAATAAGACCGGTAACGGTAAGTATCAGAGTTCCTTTTATAATTGTTTTTTTAGACATAGGACAGAAAAAGATTTTTTAATATTATATTTATTTTAATGAAACTTTATGTAATAAAAACAAAAAAATTCAAGAAAAATGCTAATTTAGGTTAACTCCTATTGACATAGTAGGAGTTTAACATTATAATCTTGAAATTGAAAGAATTGACCGGATTTAACGGTAAATGAATTATTATTTGATTTTATATAAAAATAAGCTAAGAGGAAGTGATTATTATGATGGTTTCAACAAAAGGCAGATACGCCTTAAGAGTCATGATAGACCTTGCAAAAAATAATACAGGCATATTTATAAGTTTAAAGGATATGGCACAAAGACAGGATATTTCCAGGAAATATCTCGAAAGCATAATGAGTGTCCTTTCAAAGAACAATCTTGTGGAAAGCGCCATGGGTAAGGATGGCGGATACAGACTTAACAGAAAACCCGATGAGTATAAGGTGGGAGATATACTCCGGGTTACCGAAGGTGACTTATCACCGGTTGCGTGTATGTCCAAGGACGATAAAAAATGTGAAATGACAAGCCTTTGTAATGCGTTTCCGTTTTGGCAGGGACTTGCGTCAAAAATAAATGAATATATAGACAGCTATACATTGCAGGATTTTCTTACGTCGGATGAAGCAAAATCCTGTGTCTGATAAAAGATATATAAAATAAAGATTATAAATGAGAAAGGTAAAGATATGGATAACAAATTATTGGAAATAAAGGACTTATATGTAAATGTTGGAGAAAAAGAAATATTAAAAGGTGTAAATCTTTCGGTTGGTTCAAATGAAACCCATGTACTTATGGGACCTAACGGAACAGGTAAGTCAACCCTCGGATATGCAATATGCGGAAATCCGAAATACGAAATTACAGGCGGAGATATAATCTTTGACGGTGAAAGTATAAAGGACATGGCAGTAAATGAAAGAGCCAAAAAAGGAATATTTTTATCGTTTCAAAACCCGCTTGAAGTTCCGGGTGTAACGCTTTCGGCATTTATAAGAAGCTCACTTGAACAAAAGACAGGACAGAGAATGAAGCTTTGGGACTTTAAGAAAAAGCTTAAGGAAACCATGTCACTTCTTTCAATGGATGAGTCATATGCGGAAAGAGATTTAAATGTAGGCTTTTCCGGCGGTGAAAAGAAGAAAGCCGAAATACTCCAATTGCTTATGCTTGAACCAAAGCTTGCAATACTCGATGAAACAGACTCCGGTCTTGATGTTGATGCGGTACGTACAGTTTCAAACGGAATAAAAATATTCAAGGAACGTTGTGAGGGTTCCCTCCTGATAATAACTCACAGCACAAAAATCCTTGAAGCACTTACCGTAGACAAGACCCACATAATGCATGAGGGTGTTATCGTAAAAGAGGGAGACGCTTCACTCGTTGACGAAATAAATGAATCAGGCTTCGAAGACCTAAATAATTAAAATAGAATAGGTTATTAATAACTTGATTATTAATATTTGAGTTGGATTTCCGGTGTATGTATCTGTAAGCAGGTACTCTGGAGACGCCGGTACTTAGCGAGGTTTTGTCGAGCTTAGTACCGTTTATGCTCCCAATCTGTGATTGGGAGAGCCTGTCGCGGCTTTGAGCGACTTCAAATTCGCTGTTAAGCGAAGTACCTTATGCGTCGGAGGGTAGCGCAAGCGTGCCTGCTACAGATATATACATCGGGGATACAACGGGCTATATTTGGAGGAAGAAATGGAAGAAAAAACCTACGTTGAAGATATAGACAGAAGCATATATGACATTAAAGATGTTGAGGATGACGATTTCCGTATGGAAGAAGGTCTTACGCCGGATATCATAAAAAAGCTATCGGAAGAAAAAGATGATCCGGAATGGATGAGAGAGTTTCGTTTGGAGTCTCTTAAGATTTATAACGAGCTTGAGGTACCTGACTGGGGTCCTTCAATAGAAGGTCTTGATATGAATCATATAGCGACATATGTAAGACCGAAAAGTAATATGGAAAATACATGGGAAAATGTACCTCAGGATATAAAGGATACATTTGAAAGACTCGGAATACCGCAGGCAGAGAGAAAGTCGCTTGCCGGAGTGGGCGCTCAATATGATTCGGAGCTTGTATACCATAATGTAAAAGATGAGGTTGCCGAACAGGGAGTTGTATATACCGATATGGAAAGTGCCATGAAGGGCGAATATGCTGACATGGTTAAAGAATATTTTATGAAACTGGTTCCGCCGAGAGACCATAAGTTTGCGGCTTTGCACGGAGCGGTCTGGTCAGGAGGTTCATTTGTTTATGTTCCTAAAAATACTGAGCTTTCGATACCGCTTCAGTCATATTTCAGACTTAATGCAAAGGGCGCGGGACAGTTTGAACATACTCTCATTATCGTGGATGAGGGTGCGAGCCTTCATTTTATAGAAGGATGTTCGGCACCGAAATATAATGTGGCAAATCTTCATGCCGGCTGCGTTGAGTTATATGTAAAGAAAAATGCAAAGCTTAGATATTCGACCATAGAAAACTGGTCAAAGAATATGTATAACTTAAATACCAAGCGTGCAATTGTTGAAGAAGGCGGTTCGGTAGAATGGGTATCGGGTTCATTTGGTTCACATGTAGGATATCTTTATCCGATGAGTGTGCTTAAGGGTGATAATTCAAGAATGGAATTTACCGGAGTGACATTTGCCGGAAATGGGCAAAATCTTGATACCGGAGCTAAGGTTGTTCATATAGGAAAAAACACAAGCTCATATATGAATACGCGTTCCATAAGCAAGAGCGGAGGAATAAGTACATTCAGAAGCAGCGTTGTGGTAAAAAAGAGTGCGACCGGTACCAAGTCTGCGGTTTCGTGCGAATCGCTTATGCTTGATTCGGATTCGCGTTCGGATACAATTCCTGCAATGGATATAAGAACGAAAGATGCGGATGTCGGACATGAAGCAAAGATCGGAAGCATAAGTGACGATGCCGTATTTTATCTTATGAGCAGAGGCATGAGCGAAGAGGATGCAAGAGCTCTTATCGTAAGCGGCTTTGCAGATAATGTTTCCAAGGAGCTTCCTTTGGAATATGCACTTGAGATGAATAATCTTATACGTCTTGAGATGAAGGGAAGTATAGGATAAATCCGAAAATAAGATATGAAATGCGTTACATTTAGTGGAGGAAATATGACAAATATAAATATATTACCGGATAATGAAAATGTATATAATGAACATAATGGCTCCGACGTGCTTACTGTAAATGCCATGCCGTCAAAAACATGGCATTGGCTTTCGGTAAATGAAGCAAGGATTAAGTGGGACAGCAACAGTGAAGAAAAATACGCCGATGAGCTTATTGTTATTTCCGAAAATAATAAAGAAGAAATCTGGATTGATGATATTACAACTCAAAATGAATATAACAGTAAAAAGGTTAAAATAGAAGCTAAAGAAAACAGTGAAGTTACGATAGTTTCAAATCATGATATAAAGAATAACCTTAGAGCTTTTATGGATATCAATCTTTCAAAAAATGCAAAGGTAAAGCTTGTCCAGCTTTTATCCTCTGCAGATAAAGCCCTTTATAATGAAGTAAAGGTTTCGTGCGATGAAAAAAGCAGCTTTGAACTTGTTCAGGCATTTATGGGAAAAAAACAAGGTGATACCGGTTATTCAGGAAAGATTTATTCCAATGTTATAGTAAATCTTGATAAGGATAATTCGGAGTTTAAATATGATATGGGATATCTCGGTCAGGGCGATAATTTGCTTGATTACAATCTGGTCGTAAATCATTTCGGTAAAAATACAAATTGTGAAATAAACGTAAACGGAGCACTTAAAGATAAATCACAAAAGACTTTCAGAGGAACAATTGATTTTAAGAAAGGTTCTTCGGGATCCGTTGGTGCGGAGAATGAAACGGTTCTTATGCTTGGCGATGATGTGGTAAATAAAACTGTTCCTGTTATACTTTGTTCCGAGGAAGAGGTTTCGGGTACACACGGAGCTTCCATCGGAGAGCTTGACGAAGAAACATTATTTTATTTCGAATCAAGAGGAATAGACAAGGAAAAAGCGGAAAATATAATGGCAAGAGCTTCCGTAGAAAGGCTTGTCGGACTTATTGAAAATGCAAATGAAAAAGAAATTATAGAAAAAACATTACAGGAGGTACTTGGCGATGACTGATTTTGACATAAATAAATTACGTGAGGAGTTTCCTCTGTTTGTTAATGAAAAAAACGGATCTGTGCTTGACTTTGCATATCTGGATAACGCCGCAACCTCACAAAGACCGAAATGTGTTATAGATGCCGAGATGGAATTTTATGAAAAACATAATGCCAATCCGTTAAGAGGTTCATATCCTTTGAGCGTTGAGGCTACCGATGTTTATGAAAATGCAAGAAAGAGTGTTAAAAATTTCATAAACGCAAACTCAAGTGCGGAGATAATATTTACAAGAAATACATCCGAAAGTATTAATCTTGTTGCATACAGTTACGGTCTTGAAAATGTAGGAAAAAATGATGAAGTGCTTGTTTCGATTATGGAACATCACAGCAATTTGCTTCCATGGCAGATGGTAACAAAAAAGACCGGGGCAACACTTAAGTTTATAGAGTGCGAGCACGACGGAAGCATTGACATGGAAAAGCTTAAGGCTCTTATTACCGAGAAAACTAGGATAGTTGCAATTACTCATGTATCAAATGTTCTCGGTGCCGTTAATCCTGTAAAGGAAATTGCGAAGCTTGCGCATGAAAAAGGTGCTGTTATCGTGGTTGACGGTGCGCAGTCCACACCTCATATGAAGATAGATGTAAAGGATTTGGATGTGGACTTCTTTGCATTATCAGGACATAAGATGTTTGGACCTATGGGAATCGGAGTGCTATACGGTAAAGAGGCTATACTTGATAAGATGCAGCCGTTCTTAAGAGGCGGAGAAATGATAGACAGCGTATCAAGATATGATGCGGTATATGCGGAGCTTCCGCACAAGTTTGAGGCAGGAACGGTAAATGCGGCAGGAGCGGCAGGTCTTGATGCAGCCATTAAATATATGCAAAGAATAGGTTATGAATATATGCAGGAGCGTGAGCTTATGCTTACAAAGCGTGCTCTTGATGGCCTTAAGAAAATACCTCATATTACGGTTTACGGCTCCGATGATGCTAAAAGACATACGGGTATCCTTACATTTAAGGTGGATGATGTTCATCCTCATGATGTAAGTGAGGTGCTTATTGCGGATAAGATTGCGGTACGTGCGGGACATCATTGTGCTCAACCGCTTTTGCAATATCTTGGAGTAAATTCGACCACAAGAGCAAGTCTTATGTTCTATAATACAGAAGAGGAAATAGATAAATTTTTGGAAAGTATGGCGACTGTCAGGGAGCGTATGGGATATGGAAAATAGAAGTTTTTATAATGAAATATTAACCGAACATAATATTCATCCTGAGTTTAAGTTTGACCTTGAAGATGCTGATATCGTTCTTGAAGGAGTTAATCCAAGCTGTGGTGATGATGTTTGGCTTAAGCTTAAAATGGATGGAGATGTTATAGCTGACGGGGCATTTGTAGGTGACGGATGCGCCATATCTCAGGCTTCGGCTGATATTATGCTCGGTATGGTTATAGGAAAGAAAAAGGAAGAGGCCATAAAGCTTGCGGATACCTTTGTAAAAATGATAAAGGGAGAGGCAAGTGACGAAGAGATAGAAAGCCTTGAAGAGGCTTCCGCCCTTCAGGATATTTCACATATGCCGGCAAGAGTAAAATGCGCGGTGCTCGGTTGGAGAACCTTAAAAGAAGCTTTGGAGAAATAAAACATTTTCATTAATTAACGAATATAATAATTATAATATAATTATGAGGAACGTATATGATTGATAATAAGATTATATATCTTGATCATGCGGCAACTACGGCACTTGATTCGCGTGTCCTTTCCGAAATGCTTCCGTTTTTTGGCGAAAAATTCGGTAATCCGTCAAGCGTATATACATTTGCATCGGGAAACAGGGAGGCTGTAAATAATTCCAGAAGAATAATTGCCGAAACACTTGGAGCAAAACCATCGGAAATATATTTTACGGCAGGCGGCTCCGAATCGGATAACTGGGCAATCAAGGGCGCAGCATTTGCCAATCGTGATAAGGGTAAGCATATTATAACGACAAAGATTGAACATCATGCCGTACTTCATACAACGGAATATCTTTCGGAGCAGGGCTTTGATATAACATATCTTGATGTGGATGAAAACGGAATTATAAGCCTATATGATTTAAAACAGGCGATAAGGCCCGATACGATACTTATATCCGTTATGTTTGCAAATAACGAAATCGGTTCGATACAGCCGATTAATGAAATCGGTGAAATAGCAAAAGAACATAATATTTTATTTCATACCGATGCGGTGCAGGCATATGCACAGCTTCCGATAGATGTAAATGATTTAAATATAGATATGCTTTCTGCCAGCGGACATAAATTTAACGGACCGAAGGGCACGGGATTTTTATATATAAAAAACGGAACAAAGATAGATAATTTTATACATGGCGGACAACAGGAGAGAGGAAAACGCGCAGGAACGGAAAATGTGCCGGGAATCGTGGGAATCGGTAAGGCGGCCTTTCTTGCTCATGAATCCATGTCCGGACGTATTCAAAATGAAACCGAATTAAGAGATTATATTATAGATAATATTTTACTTAAGATACCTTATGCAAGACTTAACGGACACAGGACAAAACGTCTTCCGAATAATGTGAATTTTTCTTTCCAATTTATAGAAGGCGAGTCGCTTCTTATATTGCTTGATATGGCGGGAATCTGTGCATCAAGCGGTTCGGCATGTACTTCCGGCTCAACCGACCCGTCACATGTGCTTACGGCACTCGGTCTTCCGAATGAAGTGGCAAGAGGCTCGCTTCGTTTAACACTTGGAGCGGAAAATACAAAAGAAGAAATTGATTTTGTAATTAATCAGATTATAAAAAATGTTGAGCAATTAAGAAACTCGTCACCTCAATATGAGGATTATAATAGGAGGAGTATATGATTTTTCCGGATTATCATCTTCATTCGTCATTTTCAAGCGATTCATCGGCGGATATGACGGATAATATTAAAAATGCAAAAGAAAACGGTCTTACATCCATTTGTATAACCGATCATTATGATATAGATTTTCCCATAAGACCCGATGAACCTGAAATGGATTTTTGGCTTGATCATGAAGCTTATATTAAATATATGAGTGAATTAAGAAATACTCTTTACCCGGATTTTGATTTAAGAATCGGCGTTGAGATGGGACTAATGACCGAGTCTACGCAAAAATGCAGTGATTTTGTCAAGTCACATCCCGAATTGGATTTTATTATAGCCAGCATCCATGTGGTGGATAATCTTGATCCCTATTATCCCGAATATTTTTCGGATAAAACGGATAAAGAAGGATATTTAAAATATTTTGAAACAATTCTTGATGTTGTTAAAACTTATAATGACTATAATGTTTTCGGACATCTTGATTATATATTAAGATGCGGAAAATCAAAGGCGGAATTTTTTGAAGTTAAAGACTATTATGACGTCTTTTATGAAATATTAAAGACTATTATAGAGAACGGAAAGGGTATTGAGGTAAATACCGCAGGCTTATACAAGGGTCTTGGCTTTTGTCATCCGCATAAAGAAATACTTAAAATATATAAAGAACTCGGCGGAGAGATAATCACCGTAGGAAGTGATTCACACGATGCAAAGCATGTGGGATACGGATTTGATCAGGCACAAAAACTCCTGCTTGAGCTTGGATTTAAGTATTATTGCACATTTAAAGGTCAAAAAGAAGAATTTAATTTGATTTCCAAATAAACGGCTGTACGTTTTGCCGAAATAATATTTAGTTGAAGATGTATAATTTTTTGTCGTAAAAAAAAGAACATTTTACCAAATTTGCTCTTGAATTATATGTAAAAAAAAGGTATTATATCTTTGTGACTTTTCACAAGATTATTTACTGCGAGCCTAGCAGTATTAATAAACATTATTATTCAAAACTTAGGAGGAATAAAAAATGGCAGTAAAAGTAGCAATTAATGGTTTTGGACGTATCGGTCGTCTTGCATTCAGACAGATGTTTGATGCTGAAGGATATGAGGTTGTAGCAATCAACGACTTAACTAAGCCTTCAATGCTCGCACACTTGTTAAAGTATGATTCATCACAGGGTAAGTATCAGTACGCTGATCAGGTTTCAGCTGATGATGAGGCAGGTACTATCACAGTATGTGGTAAGACTTTAAAGATTTATGCTGAGGCTGATGCAAGCAAGCTTCCTTGGGGCGAGCTTGATGTAGACGTTGTACTTGAGTGTACCGGTTTCTATGTATCAAAGGCTAAGTCACAGGCTCATATTGATGCCGGTGCTAAGAAGGTTGTTA
>DFDU01000073.1 GCA_002369325.1 Lachnospiraceae bacterium UBA3820 | reverse complement strand
AACCAGGTAAGCTGTCTTTTTGCAAAATGTCTCGTATCACGTTTGATTATATATATTGCCTCATCAAGACTTATCTCACCCATCAAATATGCATATATTTCTTTATATCCCAATCCTTGTAACGATACTGAATCGGAAGATAAATTATATTTATCCAAAAGTGATTTTACTTCATCCACAAGACCTTGCTCTATCATTAAATCCACTCTTTTTTCAATACGCTTATAAAGCTTTTCTCTTTCACAGTCAAGAACAAAATATGCAAAATTATACGGGGATTTTTTTGCTCTTTCGTTTTCATTGTGCTCTGATATTTTTTCACCTGTTTGATGATAATATTCAAGTGCTCTTATTACTTTTTTTATATTGTTGAAATGAATGACTTCAGCAGATTTTTCATCAACCTTTTTCAACATATCATGCAAATATATTTCACCCTTTTCTGCGGCGAGATTTTCAAGATATGCTCTATATCCGTCATCCTCGTTTTCTTTAAAATCAATATCATTAAGAACAGCCTGAATATAAAAACCGGTTCCACCTGTTATTATCGGGATATGTCCACGTTCATATATCTCCTTTATAGCTTTATCCGCCATATTTTTAAAACAAACCACATTGAAATCTTCTTCGGGCGAAAGAACATCAATTAAATGATGAGGTACACCCTGCATTTCTTCTTCGGTAATTTTTGCGGATCCTATATTCATATCTTTGTAAACCTGAATCGAATCGGCTGATATTATTTCACCGTTTACTGCTTTCGCAAGCTTTATTGATAAATCAGTTTTTCCTACCGCTGTAGGTCCGGTTAAAACAATTAATTTATTCATAAATAACCCTCATAAATTTGTGAATACAAATTATCTGAAATTATAATCAAATAAAACAAAATAGAGGTTGTAACTTTCAAAGCCACAACCTCTAAATATTATCATATTTACAGATACTTTACAAGTTCGTCAATAACCGGTTTCATATGTTCATCATCAAGTCCGAAGTCCATTTCCTTAAAGCTCCATGCACATCTTCCTATACCATGCTTAACAAAGACCGAATTAATATCCTTATACCATCTTAATGTACTGTCCGTATCCGCAAGGTTAATTACACCATATTCTCCGCAATACAAAGCAACATTTCTTTCTTCGGCTATTTTAACAGCTTCAGCAAATATCTCCTCAAATATTTCAACATTTGCCTGTGTTGTTTTAACAAAATCATATATGGAAAGTGTACTTTCGGCTATTATTGCATGCTTCTTCTTATAATTTTCAACAGTATCAGGATAAGATACTCTTAAGTCTGCCGGCATTTTCTTAATCCAATAAGCTCCCTGATGTGTAAAAATAAGCGGCTCATAGCAATGGAAATTGTATACAATCTTATCATCATATGGCATTGCAAGGTCCTTTACAGCTTCTACACTGTTATTCCAATAACCGCCTACAAGTATATAAACTTCAGGACAAATGGCTCTGATTCTCTTTATACATTTTTCTGCAATTTCATTCCATTTAGCACAAAATTCTTTATCCGTAACCTCATTTAATAACTCAAAGGCAACTCTGTCATGATACTTTCCGAAATTCTTAGTAAGCATTTCCCAAAGCTTATAAAAACGTTCCTGAAGTTCTTCACTTTCAAAAAAGCCTGCCTCATTTTCACCGTCATCAAACGAAAATCCGGCTGTTTTATGTACATCAAGAACCATATTGAGATTATATTTACCGCATAAATCAATTGCATTTTGAATATAAGCTATACCTGAATCAAGATAATTTCCGTTATCATCTTCAACAAGATTATAATCAATAGGAATTCTTACATGATCAAGACCCCAAGATGCAGCTTTCTCAAAATCTTTTTCTTTGATAAAATTATCAAATCTGTCCTTTGAATAATCACATTGAGAAAACCAACCGCCAAAATTTACACCCTTTTCGTAACCGATAAATCTCTTCATAAAATACCTCCTGTTGTTTATAAAGATTTCCAACTACATGTTAATATTATAATAAAATTCAAGTCTAAATAAATATATCGTTTTGTTGACTTTTATACAATTCTCTTGAACTTTTTATCAAGTTCCGTCTGAGTCATGGAAATTATTGTCGGTCTTCCGTGTGGACAGGTATATGGATTTTCCAGGGTTAATAATTCGTCAATTAGTGCGTCCGCTTCCTGAAAGCTTATTCTCGTATTTCCTTTAATGGCGGCCTTACATGCCATGGTTGCAAGCTTACCGACAAATACCTCATTTGACATATAGCCTGCATTATTTATAAGGGAGCCTACAAATTCCATAAACATTTCTCTGCCGTGAAGTCCGAAAAGATTTGAAGGAACAGCATTTATTTTAAATTCATTGCCTCCGAATTCAACTATATCGTATCCTATTTTCATAAATAAATCATAATTGTCAAGAATTGCCTGTCTTTCTGCATAAGTTACCGTTATAACCATAGGCGGCATAAGCTGCTGGGAAAGGATTTGTTTGGTGTTAAGATTATGTATCAGTCTTTCATAGTTTACCTTTTCATGTGCGGCATGCTGGTCCATTATATAAAGCTTATTTTCATATTCAATAAGCCAGTATGTTCCAAACACCTGACCTATCAGCCTGTGTTTTGAACGAGCCTGTTTACTTATGAAATCATCATTATCAAAAGCCATTTGTTCGGGCTTTTTAGGCATCTTACTGCTGTCATAAGTTTCAAATGCCTTTAATCTTTTTTCATCCTCTTTAGCCTGTTCTTCTTTTGAAATGCCTGAAGCTTCATCAGACGAATTATATGAAACGCCCTTATCATTTAACAGGTTATATATCGGTTCATCCGGATCGGCCTCTTTTAAGGAATTAAGTATTTTATATGACGGTGCATAACTTTTTACCTTTTCGGAGGATATTTGTTCCGTAACCTTTGTTATCTTATTTTCATTATTTTCATTATCTTCTGATTTTGCGGGAGCATTGGTAAAGTTCTTATATGCATTTGTCGCATTTGTAACCTTGTTTTGACTTTCGGTATATTTTTTTTCTTCTATTACCGCTTTTTGTGAATTATCAATATTTGCAACATTTTCAAATTTAACAGAGTTACCTGATGATACTGTTTTTTCAATTTTCTTTTTATCTTCATCCAGTTTTGTCGGTGGAATTAAATCCCGTTGCAAAAGTGCTTCCCGAACCGAGTTTGAAATAACTTCAAATAATTCCCGTTCATTATCATATTTAAATTCCATCTTAGTCGGATGAACATTTACATCAATCTTATTTGCAGGAAGGGTTATATATATAACCGTAAAAGGAAATTTATGCTGCATTACAAATGTTCTGTAGCCTTCTTCTATAGCTCTGTTAACGATATTACTTTTTATATATCTGTTATTTATAAAATAGTTTTCAAAGCCTCTGTTACCTCGTGATATAAACGGCTTTCCGACATATCCTTCAAGCTTAATGTTTGAATTTTCGAAACTTATCGGCATTAAATTATTGCTGATATCACGTCCGAAAAGCTGATAAATATTATCCTTTATATTTCCGTTTCCGGCAGTTGAAATATTGGTTTTTCCGTTTGAAATAAGCTTAAATCCTATTTCCGGATGGCTTAATGCAAGCTTAAGAACCAGATCATTAATGTATGAGCCCTCGGTCATTGCTGATTTTAAAAACTTTTTTCGAGCTGGGGTATTAAAAAACAGATTTTTTACAACAATGGTTGTTCCGTCGGGTACACCTACTTCTTTATATTCGACTTCAACTCCGCCATGGATAACATATTTTATACCGGTTAAGCTGTCCGATGTTTTTGTAATCATTTCGGTTTGAGCGACGGCAGCTATAGTTGATAAAGCTTCACCTCTGAAGCCTAAAGATGAGATGCTGTTTAAATCTTCTTCATTTTCAATTTTACTTGTAGCATGGCGCATATAAGCTGTTCTGACTTCTTCTTTGGGTATTCCGCAACCGTTATCGGTTACTCTTATAAATGTTGTTCCGCCTTCTTTGATTTCAACCGTTATATCTTTTGCACCGGCATCGATTGAATTTTCAAGAAGCTCCTTTACAACCGATGAAGGTCTTTCGATAACCTCACCGGCAGCTATTTTATCAACTACATTTTTATCAAGAAGTCTGATCATTTCAAATTCCTTTCATTCAAAATACACATTAGTAAACTAGTAAATAATAATGCAAATCAAATATATAATCCTAATTATTAAGAAGCTTCTTTTGAATCTCCTGCAAATAAAGCATTGCATTAATCGGAGTAAGATTATTAAGATCAATATGCTTTATTTCATCTATTATCTCATTTTCGGCATTTAAACCAAACAGGGACATCTGTTCATAACTATCTTTCTTTGAGGTGTTTTTAATATTTTCATAACTTCCTTCAACATCTATATTTTTAACCTGATTTGTAATATCGGAAGCAATAAGCTGATTACAAATTTCACCTGCTCTTTTTAAAACCAGATCCGGAACTCCGGCAAGACGAGCCACCTGAATACCATAGCTTCTGTCGGCTCCGCCTTTAATTATTTTTCTTAAGAATACTATATCGTCGCCTTTTTCTTTAATAGCTATACAATAATTATTTACCGAATCAAGCTTTCCTTCAAGCTCTGTAAGCTCATGATAATGCGTCGCAAATAGTGTTTTTGCACCTAATAATTCTGTATTGGCTATATATTCAACCACTGCCCAGGCTATACTTAGTCCGTCAAAGGTAGAAGTTCCACGACCGATTTCATCAAGTATAAGAAGACTGTTTTTAGTAGCATTTCTTAATATATTTGCAACCTCATTCATCTCAATCATAAATGTAGACTGTCCTGAAGCAAGGTCATCGGAAGCACCGACTCTTGTGAATATCCTGTCACAAATTCCGATATTTGCAAACCCGGCAGGAACAAAAGAACCGATTTGAGCCATAAGAACTATAAGTGCAGTCTGGCGCATATAGGTGGATTTACCTGCCATATTGGGTCCGGTAATTATGGAAATACGATTCTTTTCATTATCAAGAAATGTATCATTTGCTACAAATAAATCATTTCCAAGAACCTTTTCAACAACAGGATGACGACCGTCCTTTATGTCGATAACACCATTGTCATTAAGCGACGGCCTCACATAATTATTCTTTTCGGCAACATGTGACAGAGAAGCCAATGCATCAATTAACGCTATATAATGTGCGGTACTTTGAACTCTCTTAATAGCCTCTCCGACCTTATCTCTTAAAGCAACATAGGTCTCGTATTCGAGAGCATAGAGTTTATCCTCTGCTCCAAGAATAGTATTTGATAAATCATCAAGCTCATCTGTAGTATATCTTTCGGCATTTGTAAGAGTCTGCTTTCTGATAAAATAATCCGGAACCATATTTTTAAATGAATTCGTCACTTCAAAATAATATCCAAAAACTTTATTATATTTAATTCTTAGATTTTTTATGCCACTCTTTTCACGTTCTTTATCTTCAAGCTGCGCAAGCCAATTCTTACATTCACTCTTAGCAAGCTTAAGCTTATCAATCTCTTCCATATAACCGGATTTGAAGATTCCACCCTCTTTTACGGCTATCGGCGGCTCTTCTACTATCGCTGCATCAAGCATCTCATAAAGATCAGTAAGCTCGTCCAGATTATCAAAAATCTCATTGAAAATATCACAATCAAGCTCTTTCAGAAGATTTTTTATATCAGGTAAATATATAATGGAATTCTTAAATGCAAGCATATCCCTTGGATTTGCTGTCTTTAGAGAAATCCTTGTCATAAGACGTTCCAGATCATA
>DFDU01000044.1 GCA_002369325.1 Lachnospiraceae bacterium UBA3820 | reverse complement strand
AGAAGATGGAACCCTAAGATGGCTGAGTATATTTATACTGAGCGTAACGGAATCTACATCATCGACTTACAGAAATCAGTAGGTAAGGTTGATGAGGCTTACAAGGCAATCTTTGATTGTGTTGCAGACGGCGGTAAGATTCTTTTTGTAGGTACTAAGAAGCAGGCTCAGGATTCAATCAAGTCAGAGGCTGAGAGATGCGGTATGTACTATGTTAACCAGAGATGGTTAGGTGGTATGCTTACTAACTTTAAGACAATTCAGACAAGAATTGCTACACTCAGAAAGTACGAGGCTATGGAAGCTGACGGTACATTTGAGGTACTTCCTAAGAAGGAAGTTATCGAGATCAGAAAAGAGATGGATAAGCTCCAGAAGAATCTCGGTGGTATTAAGGATATGAAGGATATTCCTGATATGATATTTGTTGTTGATCCTCGCAAGGAAAAGAACTGTATCCAGGAGGCACATACTCTTGGTATTCCTCTTGTTGGTATTGCAGATACAAACTGTGATCCTGAAGAGCTTGATTATGTTATTCCTGGTAACGATGATGCAATCAGAGCCGTTAAGCTTATCGTTGCAAAGATGGCTGATGCAGTTATCGAGGCAAATCAGGGTGCTGACGATATGACAGCTGAGGAAGCTGAGTCTATGGAAGCTGATGCAGAAGAGGATGCAGCTGAGGAAGCATAAGAGATTGAATCATATTAGATGATTCTTTATAAATACCTATAAGTTTTATCAGGTATTGATTTATTAGTATTATATTAGGAGGAAATAAATAATGGCTAATATTACAGCAGCTATGGTAAAAGAGTTAAGAGAAATGTCAGGCGCCGGAATGATGGATTGTAAGAAGGCTCTTACTGAGACTGATGGTGATTTTGATAAAGCTATGGAGTTCCTTAGAGAAAAGGGACTTGCTACTGCACAGAAGAAGGCTGGAAGAATAGCAGCTGAGGGTATCGTTGCTACTACAGTTATTAATGATGGAAAGAAGGCAGCTATCGTTGAGGTAAATGCCGAGACTGATTTCGTTGCTAAGAATGAAGTATTCCAGGGCTATGTTAAGGAAGTTGTTGATCAGATAGTAAACAGTTCTGCAACTGACGTAGAAGCATTCAAGGCTGAAAAGTGGGCACTTGATCCTTCAATGACTGTAGAAGAGAAGCATGCAGCTATGATAGCTAAGATTGGTGAGAACATGAACATCAGAAGATTTGCAAAGATTGATTCTGACGGACTTGTTGTTTCATATATTCACGCAGGTGGAAAAATCGGTGTTCTTGTAGAGGCAGCTACTGACGGTTCAGGTGAGGCTATTGAAGAGTGCTTAAAGAACGTTGCAATGCAGGTTGCAGCTATGAATCCTAAGTACTTAAGCTCTGACGATGTACCACAGGATTATAAGGATAACGAGATGAAGATTCTTAAGGAGCAGGCTAAGAACGATCCTAAGAACGCAAACAAGCCTGATAACATCATTGAGAAGATGTTAATGGGTCGTCTTAACAAAGAGCTTAAAGAAATCTGTCTCTTAGAGCAGGAGTATGTTAAGGCTGAGAACAAGGAAACTGTTGCTAAGTACGTAGAGCAGGTTGCCAAGGATAACGGATGCTCACTCGCACTTAAGAGCTTTGTTCGTTTCGAGACAGGTGAAGGTCTTGAGAAGAAGAACGAAGACTTCGCAGCAGAGGTTGCAGCTCAGATGGCTGGTAAGTAAGATTTGTTTAACTGATGAAATCTTATATATACAATTAATATATAAATAATCATTAAATAAATAATCATTATATAATATCAGTTATTTTGATTAGGATTAATATGAAGGCTTCCATTTTTGGAAGCCTTTTTTGTTTTAGTATATCCAAAGTGCCTGCCATTATTCAGACCAAGTATACCGAATGTTTATGTCCACAGCTCAAAGCAGCACTTACAGTGCTTGTTCATATGTGGCTCAGATGACTTTTGTTTATTGCTTAATATCTGTGACATAGCCGGTCTGGCCGTTATTAAAAACAACACAAATGAGTGATGGAGGCAAAAAGTGTTGTTTTAGATGCCGAAATCAGGTGGGGGAAAGAGAGAAAAAACATAAATAAGCTAGCAACTACTGTAAAAAAGAAGAAAGAGTCCAAAATTACAGTAGCTACCGCCGAAAAAAGGCTGAAACAACCAAGAAACTACTGTAAAAAAGAAGAAAGAGTCCAAAATTACAGTATCTACCGCCGAAAAAAAGCAGAAACAAGCTAAAAACTACTGTAAAAAAGAAGAAAGAGCCCAAAATTACAGTATCTACCGCCGGAAAAAGGCAGTAACAAGCAAGATACTACTGTAAAAAAGAAGAGAAAGCCCAAAATTACAGTATCTACCGCCAAAAAAAGGCATTGAAAAGCTAGAAACTACTGTAAAAAAGAGGAAAGAGCCCAAAATTACAGTAGCTACCGCCGAAAAAAGGTAGAAACAACCAAGAAACTACTGTAAAAAGGAGATTGCGATAGTCTTCATTTTTCTTGAAAATAGATTATTATTTTGATACAATTGTAAACGATTGGTATAAGAAAAATAATTAATTGGGAGGTAATTAAATGCAAAAAAAGACAGGAAGGAAGACAATAAGCTTTATTCTCACGTTGGCAATGGTATTCAGTATGCTGACGGGAATTATGCCCGGAACTGGATTGATTTCGTATGCGGAAAAATACTCAGGAGAAGTTGACGGAGAAGTTGAACTTCATATCGGCGATATTATTGAACCAAACACAGAGATACGTTTATGTATGGATCCTGATACTTTTAGGTATCCGACGGTTGTATTAAAGGCATATGGATATAATGATAATCCTGAACTTTCGCCAAATCCTGCAGATGAAGATTTAGATACCGGTATGAAAACCGGGCTTGTTTGTGATGAATACGGACGTTTATTCGAATGTTTTCCTTATTATGATAGTGCCCTGGCAGATGCATGGATAGTTGTATCTGTGGAAGATAATACCATTACGCTTACAGGCTGTATGGAAGATGAAACTTTATCGATTGTAACATTAAACACAAATGGAGGAACAATCAACAGTGGTAATGTTACAACATACACAGAAGGAACAGAGGTAACGTTACCGACTGATATAACCAAAGAGGGTTTTATTTTTGACGGATGGTATGATAATTCCAATCTTACAGGATGGCCTTTTGAAAAAATAGCTGATACAGAAACCGGAAATAAAGAATATTGGGCTAAATGGAAACCTGCCGTAAATTCATGGGATAGCGGTGACTGTACAGTTACATTTGATAATGGAACATTATCTATAAATAAAAAAGCCGGTGATGGCGACGGTGCGATGGCTGATTATACTCATCCTGATTTAGGAGGTTCGACTGTTGCTGAGTGGATTGTTGATTATCAAGAAAATATTAAAAGCATAAGCGTGGGTGAGGGAGTTACCCATATCGGAGACTATTCTTTATTTGCTGTGGATATTCGTGATATTTCGCTTCCAACAACATTGACAAGTATTGGAGACAAGGTGTTTTACAACTGCTTTAATCTTGAAAGTGTTCGTATTTCCCAAAATGTTACGAGTATAGGAGCCGGAGCATTTGAGTATTGTATCAATCTTGCAAGTGTAACATTGGTTCCTCCAAAGGGAAATTCAACATTAACTATCGGACAAAATGCATTTAATGAATGTAATAATCCTTCTGTTGTATACGCTAACGAAAGAGGCATGCTTTATGATGGCGAAACAGCCATAGAAGCAGGTACTTCGATGAGAGACCTTGAGGGAAAGACACTTACCTGGGAAGTTCAGACTCAGACGCCTGTTCCATATGTTTGCTATACCGGAACCGGAACTTCTTCTTCGGAAAATTGCGATGAGTATACCATAGTCACAGCTGCCACAAATAATTGGAGCACCGGTTGGTATGTAGTTAATGAAAATGTCGACATAGACTCTATAATTACTGTAGAAGGTACTGCAAATTTGATTCTTTGCGACGGAGTTAGTTTAAATGCTACTAAGGGTATAAATTTGGAAGAAGGCAATACGCTTAATATCTATGCCCAGAGTGTTGGTAGCGGTTCGATTACAGCTAACGGTTGTGAATATTCAGCCGGAATCGGTGGTGTTCAATATCACACCGGAGGAACGTTGACTATTCACGGTGGTACAGTAAATGCAATAGGCGGCTATGATGGTGCGGGAATCGGTGGTGGTGACAACGGTGACGGAGGAACTGTAAATATATATAACGGCACTGTAAACGCAACAGGTGGCTATGAAGGAGCCGGAATCGGCGGTGGTTTAGCCGGTAACGGAGGAACCGTAACTGTATACGGTGGTACTGTTAATGCAGAAGGTGGCTATGATGCGGCCGGAATCGGTGGTGGTTCAATTAGAGACGGAGGAACGTTGACTATCCACGGCGGTACTGTAAATGCGACAGGTGGCAGCGATGATGCAGCCGGAATCGGCATGGGTTTTGACGGCGACGATCACGGAACGATTAATCTTGACGATGGTGTGAGTTTGCTTGTTTCTGGCGATAATTCCATGTGGACGGAATATGACGGAACAAGAAAGAAGTATATGAAGACCGGAGCTACGCACACACACATTTTTTCTGATTTTACTGTGGGTACCGGCGAAAACTCTAATGTAATCACGGCTACGTGTGTTGCCGATGATAGAGAAACAAAATGTCCGCTAAAAGACACCGGATATAAAGCATCACTTACCATCACAGCAGAGGGTGGTACATATAATGACGAAGATTATAACGCGAATGTCACAAATTATATTAGACCTCTTAATGGTTACACGTTAAGTGAGATAAAATATTATAAGGTGGATACAGAGGGTTCGATCACAGGAGGAACCTTACTTGATCATGCTCCTTGCGATGTGGGATATTACTACGCAAGTGTTACAATTAGCGATGGAAATAATAGCTATACAGCGGCAAAAGCATTTAAAATTACTAAGGGTACACCTCTTTATACACCGACAGTTATAATGGATGACTACAGCTACGAAGGAACAGTTTCAACACCTTCGGTATATGATTATTACGGTGATGGTACGTTAACTTATTATTATAATACAACAGACAGCACAACCAACGGAACAGAGTGGAAGGATATCACAAATACAACACTTGATGCCGGTACTTACTACATGTATGCAATAATCTCGGATGATAGCAGCTTTGAAGATTACACAACAGCTACAACAAGCTTTGAAGTAGAAAAGGCATCTCAGACAGCACCTGCGGCTCCGACCATTGCCAATTTTACGAATAACAGCATTACATTAACATCGGTAGAAGGTTTTGAATATAAGCGTGATAACGAAGCTTGGCAGACAAGCCCTGAATTTACCGGACTTAATTTAAATACAGAGTATACTTTCTACCAAAGAAAGGCTGAGAATATAAATCATAAACCGTCGGAAAGCAGTGATTCGACTAGCTTTACACTTACTAATGTAAGTGACGGAATTACCGTTGATTATGAAAATGAAACGGTGACTGCTAAAAACGGATTTGATATATCAGTCGACGGACAAAATATAGCTACATCTGCAGTCAGCTTGACTGAGATGCTCGATGGAAATACTGCACCTATAATCTTTGTCAGAAGAGCACAAGGCGAAAATAATAATGCCGGAGCTTGGGGAGAAGTAACCCTTGATTCTCGTCCTGATGCTCCGACAGGTTTGACGACTAAAGAGGCAACAAATTCAGACACAGCTGACGGTAAAATAAATGGAACAACTTCATCTATGGAATATTCATCAGACAATGGTGAAACCTGGACGGATGCAAGTGATGATGCAACATTAGTTAAACCGGGAACATATCTTGTACGTATCAAAGCTACAAGTACCGTACCTGCCGGAAAGGCAGCTTCTGTTGAAGTGGGTAATAAACTCAAAGATATTTTGGCAAATACAATCGAAGAAGCAAATAATTATTGTGAAAATACATTAGGGCGCAATGATGATTATAATGCAGTAGAGCTTGCGCTTAGTGAAGCTATTGCTACCGCAACAGCGATTTTAAATAGTACCACGGCAACAGATGAAGATTTAGAAGAAGCAATAGAGAATTTATCTTTGGCATATGATGCAGCAAAATTTTATGAACATCAGATTTATGTGAGTAAAAGAATTTCTAACTATTTAATTAAAGGTGACAGCGAGGCTTGCAAAGATCTGGTATCGTCAGCAAAAACAGAGATTAATAAGCTTGAATATGATTCTGATAAGACATTGGATGAAAATTTTGCAACTATAGAGAATATTATTGAAAAATTAAAATCCGATCTCGATGCACAAAGACTTGCTGAAGCAAAAGACGCAGCCAAGAGTGAGCTTGCGGCATATAGAAATAGTTTTGACGATTCATTGTATGATGAAGATGGTGTCAGTGAATTAAATAAAGCAAAAACCGATGGTGATACTGCGATTGATGCAGCCGCAACGGATGAAGAAATTGCTGCCGCGCTTAAAACAGCAAAAGAAAATATCGATAAGGTATATACGAAAGATCAAAAAGCTGCCAATTATGTGATTTCTTTGATTGATGCACTTCCGGAACCGGTTGAAATCACTTGGAAGAATATTGGTGATTATCAGAATGATATGCGTTTTGCTGAACAGGCTTTTAATAGATTAACAGATAATCAGAGAGCACTGATAAATGATGATAGACAAAAGAAACTTGAAGGTATGTATTTTGCGGAGACAGTTGTAGATACTATAAATAGATTAACAAATACTATAATATGGTCAAGAAACTGGTTTAAAAATGATCTATATGATGAATACGGTATTGCGAAATTGGATGCTATTAAGGATAAATACATTGATGAAGCAAAATCGCTTCAATGGGATGGAACAATAGAATCTGTACAGGAAATAATAGATACTGAGGCAGAAATTTTAGTTAATGTACGTAAAGAATTTGAGGCAGTAGATACAATAAGCCGGAAAAATGCAAAAGCAGAGCTTGAAGCAAAATATGATGCAATGAAAAACAGCGGTGATTATGATGAAGAAGGCTTAGATGAACTTAAGGATGCATATGATACTGCTGTAGCGGCTATTGATGAAGCAACGGTATCGGATACTAAAGATGATCCTAAGGAAAACGGCGCATGGCAGGCTGAACAGGAAGGCGAGGAAGCACTTGATGCTGTAAAGACCAAGGAAGAAAAGGATAAAGAGGCCGCTGCCAAGGTGCTTAGTGAAATATCTGCAAAGACAGGCGATGATACCTATTATACCGGTAAACAGGTTGAGCTTGTAAATAAGCCGACCACATCCCTACCTGATGGATATACATTGGAATATGCTGTCTCAACCTCAAATACGGAACCGGCTTCAGGCTGGAGCACAAAGACACCTGCAGCAACCGAAATCGGATCATATAATGTATGGTGCAGAGTAGTAGAGGATAAGAAAAATAAAGTTGTTGCTTCGAAGAATTTGACAGCAGATATAAATGTAAAGCCATCAAAAGGAACCATAACTACAGACGGAATATATTGTGCAAGCAACTATCCAAGTATACAGGCCGGAATCAGTATTCATAAGAGCAATGAAAATGATAGAGTCGAATACAGATGGGTTGCCTGTGACAGCGGCAAGCCGGGTGAATGGTTTGAGGTTAGTCCATGGACGAAGGACAATAACTGGATTGACTGGACACCTGAAAAGTCCGGAGAATATGTAATCGTATGTTATGCAAGAGTTTTGGGAAATGAAGAAGAATCAGAGATACAAAGCTCATTTGGAACCGTATTCCATAAGAAGATTAAAGGTATATGTCAGATGCCGTACAGCGGAGAAGGCGGAGGCCATCTTATCGGTATAGAAAGCTATGACAATCCTGATAATTCATACGAGTACGAAATGCTGATACTTGATTGTAATCTTTTGATACAGAATAAGGATCCATGGGTTTATACAACCGGAAGATGCAAAACTCCAAGTAATTGCCTCTGGACAGTATGGCAGCCACAGTATGGATACTTCTGGACATTGTTCAGATTATATGACGCCGATGGCAATATGATTGATGAACTTTGCTACGGATTTGCAAATGTATATTAGATTGTAATAAATACTTATTTTAAGTAATATAATTATTGAAAGATGTTTATGAGGTTATAATGATAGGCAGATCATTATATCGAAAAATATCCATTTCAATATTAGTATTATTTGTATGTTTACCGATTCACGTCACCGCTGAGGGGTGTTCGCAACTAAGTCCTGTCTGCGGTGACGTTTTGTTGTCTCAGGAGACGGAAGTTGGTTATGATAAACGTGCATGCTGGGTTTCATTTTTGGATATAGAAGATTTTCTGTGCGATTTGGACAAGGAAAGCTATATATGTAAGATAGATGAAATGTATGACAGGATAAAAGCTAATCATATGAATACAGTTATCTTTCATGTAAGGCCGATGTGTGATGCGATTTATCAGTCGAATTATTTTCCGTGGTCGGAATATATATCAAGCAACAGATGTCCTATGAATTATGACCCACTTGAAATAGCAATTGAAGAAGCACATAAGAAGGGTCTAAAGTTTGAAGCTTGGATTAATCCGTACAGGGTATCTAAAAATAATGAAACCTCGGAAAGCTTTAAACAAACTCCGCATTATGAAACGTATAAAGATATAATAGTCGAATATTATAACATTGACGGAGAGCTTTGCATAAGTCTTGACCCGGCAAGAGAAGAAAGTGTCGGTCTTATATGTGACGGCGTAAGCGAGATAGTTGAAAATTACGATGTCGATGGGATTCATTTTGATGATTATTTTTACATAGACGGAATGTGTGATAATTTATCGGAAACTGAAAAGATGGAAAATATTAATTATATGATTTCGTCTGTTTATAAAACGATTAAAGATATAAAACCTACGTGTGAGTTCGGTATAAGTCCTGCCGGTAACATGGATAATGCTAAAAATGACGGTGCTGATATTGAAACATGGTTATCAATCGAAGGGTATGTGGATTATATAATGCCGCAGCTTTACTGGTCGGATGAGTTTATAACACTAGACGGGAATTGTATTCCCATGTTTTCGAAAAGATGTGAGGAGTGGCAAAATATAAATAAACTTGATAAGCCGATTTATGCGGGACTTGCTCTTTATAAGGTAAATGAAGAGTCGGAAAATGACCTAGGCTGGTGTAACTGTGATGATAATTTATCTAAACAGTGCCGAAGGGCTTATGAAACGGGATATGACGGCTTTGCATTATTTAGATATGCATGGCTGGAAAATGAAAACTCTAAAGATGAATTATTAAATCTTAATTCTTATCTTGATGAAGTGAATCTATCCTGTAGTGATGCGAATTTATCTTGTAATGATGTACAAAATTTCTTGAATGAAAACAAATTAAACGAATCTTTAAATATCGGGTATAAATCAAATTGTAAAAAAAATGGTACGGGATTTTCTTTGATTAAAGGTGAACTATCAAATATCAATACATTATTCAAGGGTATTTCCTGCCTGAGTATTTCTTTGGATAATGATTTATTTGTCAACGGTGGTATTGAATACAGGACTCATTTGTCCGGTAAGGATTGGACCTTGTGGGTTAGGGACGGAGAACTTACAAAAACGTTTAGTTGTTGTTGTAAAGCAAATAATGAGCTTAACGATTATTATTTGGTTGATGGTATTCAAATCAGACTTTACAGTAATATTTCGAGCAAATATGATATTTATTACAGGATTATTTATCCGGATAGCAGCATAACCGAATGGAAATGTAACGGTGAAATCGGAGGAGAAATCGGAATCAAGGGTGCGATAGGAAGCTTAGAACTTAAATTAGTGCCAAAAATCAAGTAAAACACTTGCTTTTTTAAAAAAAAGTGTTATAATTACTAAAGACTTGGATATTGACGACTTATAGAGTGGGTTTTTCGAAAACCCACTCTTTGTTTTATCAAAGCGGACGAATTATTTTTAAGCTTTAATTTTTTGAAAGGTGGAGTTTAATGAAGAAAAGCGAAATTGAAGAATATTGCACAAAGCTTGTGACACCTATCATTGAGGAAAACTCATTTGAATTGGTAGATGTCGAATATGTTAAAGAAGGTGCAGATTATTATCTGAGAGTTTATGCGGATAAGGAAGGCGGAATCAATATTGATGACTGTGTTCTGATAAGCAGGGCTCTTGAAAAGAAGCTTGATGACGAGGATAAAATCGAGAGTGCATATATACTCGAAGTCAGTTCTCCGGGACTCACAAGACCGCTTAAGAAAGATAAGGATTTCAAGCGAAGCATCGGAAAGAAAGTTGAAATTAAGTTGTTTACCAAGTATAAAGGATTAAAACAGCTTGAGGCACAGCTTAAAAGTTATTCGGAAACGGACATAACTGTTGATTTGGATGGCGAGGATCTTATAATCAACAGAAAAGATATATCAATGATAAGATTAGCATTTGAGTAAAAATGATAATAATTTAGGAGGATAAAATAATGTCAGAAATAATTGACGCATTAAATCAATTAGAGAAGGAAAAAGGAATAAGCAAGGACAAGATTATGGAGAAAATTGAGGCATCTCTTATATCTGCCTGCGAAAAGGATTTTGGTAAGGATGCCGTAATTGATGTAGCTATGAATCGCGAGACCGGAGATATTTCCGTATATCAAAAGAAAACTGTTGTTGAAAATGTTGAAAATGAAGCAAATGAGATTGCTCTTGTTCAGGCAAAAGCTATGAAGAAGAGTGCCAAGCTCGGCGATGAGATAAGCATTGAGGTTAAGACCAAGGAATTTGGAAGAATAGCTGCACAGAAGGCAAGAAGCATTATTGTTCAGGCTATTAAAGAAGGCGAGCGCGATGCTATATACGATCATTTTGCCTGCAAGGAAAAAGATATAATTACAGGAGTTGTTCAAAGATTTGTCGGAAATAATATCAGTATAAGCCTTGATGACAGAACTGATACTATTTTAAGTGAAAATGAACAGGTTAAAGGCGAGTATTATAAGAGAGGAGACAGAATCAAGCTCTATGTGGTTGAGGTAAAGAAGAACCAGAAAGGCGGATTCAAGATTCTTGTTTCAAGAACTCACAAGGACCTTGTCAGAAGATTGTTTGAGCGTGAGGTTGCCGAGGTCGCTGACGGTACTGTTGAGATAAAGAGCATCTCAAGAGAGCCGGGTTCCAGATCAAAGATTGCTGTTTGGTCAAATGATCCTAATGTTGATCCGGTTGGAGCTTGTGTCGGTTTAAACGGAACAAGAGTTAATACAATTGTAGATGATCTTAAGGGTGAAAAGATAGATATAATTAACTGGGATGAGGATCCTGCGGTATTTATAGAAAATGCATTAAGTCCTTCAAAGGTTGTTTCCGTAAGCGTTGATCCTGATGAAAAGAGCGCAAAGGTTGTTGTTCCTGATTATCAGCTTTCTCTTGC
>DFDU01000010.1 GCA_002369325.1 Lachnospiraceae bacterium UBA3820 | reverse complement strand
TCTGCTCAAACTCTCTGGTTCTGAAAGTAAAGTTACCCGGTGTAATCTCATTTCTGAATGACTTACCTACCTGTCCGATTCCAAAAGGAACCTTCTTTCTTGAAGTTCTCTGAACATTTTTAAAATTAACAAAAATACCCTGTGCTGTTTCAGGTCTTAAATATACTGTGTTTTTAGCATCCTCGGTTACACCCTGAAATGTCTTAAACATAAGGTTAAACTGACGGATACCTGTAAAGTTATGCTTACCGCATGAAGGACATGGAACATTATGCTCTTCGATAAACTTTTCCATCTCCTCATTTGACCAGCCGTCTACGGAAGATGTAAGCTCTATACCGTTCTCGGAAGCAAAGGCTTCGATTACCTGATCTGCTCTGAATCTTTCATGGCACTCCTTACAATCCATAAGAGGATCGGAAAAGCTTCCAAGATGTCCCGATGCAACCCATGTCTGAGGATTCATAAGTATAGCTGTATCAACACCTACATTGTAAGGACATTCCTGAATAAACTTTTTCCACCATGCCTTTTTTACATTATTCTTTAATTCAACACCGAGATTACCGTAATCCCAGGTATTGGCAAGACCACCATAAATTTCCGATCCCGGATACACAAAACCTCTCGTCTTTGCAAGAGAGATTATTTTGTCCATTGTTTTTTCCATGTGAATACCTCTTCTTTAAATTATTTATAAATTATAATGGCATTTCCCATACCATCAAACTTAGCACTGTTTGAACCGTTAATTGCCACATGAGCATTATAATACACTATCTCACCGCTTATGTTAAGTGTAAATGCATCATTGGCACAAAACATTTTATATGCTCCCGAGCTTGTATCTATTCCCGAAAGATATATATCATTTCCTGACATATCCTTAAGACCTATGTCTCCGTAAGCCCATAAATCCTGCCCGTTTACATATGATGCACCGTTAAAGGCATTGTAATCATCCAAAGATTTGTAATCAATTGCAACTCTGACGTTTCGGTTTTCTTCTTTATATTCAAGAAGCTTGACAGCATCCTTCTTATCGTTTCCGCAATACGACTTTATATCTGACTTTATATCATCCTTCAATCCTGATATATCAAAGCTTGTATCCGCAAAATTCTCACAGGCAATCTCACGAATCCCACCGTCCTCTTTAAGAGTTATAGTGTTTTCATTTGTATCATTTATATATTTTTCCTTTTTCTTTCCGCACGCAGTAAAAAGGCAGAGGATTAATATCGATAACAATATTAATATCTGCTTCCGTTTCATTTGATTTGGAAATTTTCTCTGCTTTAACATAGCTTTTCTCCGTTAAAATAATATATTTATTTTTCAGCCACAAGACCTTATACACAATATCACATTATCCAAGTGTTGACAAGGTCTCAAGTGATTTGAATTTCTTATCTACATATTCATTTCTGAATCTTTCCACAACAAAAACAAGCTCCGCCATCACATCATCCGAAAGAGTAAAGCCATAAAGCTTATTAACGGGCGTCGACACAATGTATTGAAGTGTATAAATAAGAGAATCACTTATTTTGTTTGTAACCTTAAGCTTTATTGCGCACTTCTCGCACAATACTCCTCCCGCCTTTGCATCGAAATACCTTATACCTTCCTTTTCTCCGCATTTTACGCACGAATAAGCCTGCAAACCCTGTCCTTCAATATCCATAAGCCTTAACTCGTATATGTATCTGATCAGCTCATTGGAAACTCTGTTATCAAGAAGTGCCTTAAAAGTCACATATAACAAATTTAAATTATCGGTACAGAAATCACCCTCTCTTGTATAATATGACATAAACTCGGAAAAATAAGCCGCATAGCACATTTTTTCCATATCATAAGCTATGTCATGAAAGTATTCTTTAACATCAACCTTAACAAGATTATATGCATCTCTTGTCGGTATCACCGTAAATGTTCCCATTACAAAGCTTTGACTTGCAGCACGAAAAGCCGAGCCGGGTTTTCTGGCTCCATTGGCAAATACGGTTATCTTGCCGCATTCCTTGGTAAGTATAACAAGTCTTTTATCGTACTCACCTATAAGCGACACATATAATACAATTCCTGTTACTTCTATCTCCTGTCTCATTTTCTCTCCTAAACAAATGCCCAAAAATACAGCATTTTAATTATCCGGGTCGCTTTATCAGTTCTCGTCTCTGTAACCGTAATTTTTAATGAGTGTATCGCTGTCACGCCAATCCTTCTTGACCTTTACCCAGAGTTTAAGATTAACCTTCATTCCAAGCAGATTTTCAATACTGATACGTGCCTTTGTTCCGATACTTTTAAGCATCTTCCCCTGCTTTCCGATTATAATTCCTTTATGAGAATCTCTCTCACATATAATGGTTGCATCTATATCACAAAGATTTCCGTCCGGTCTTTCTTTCATTCTGTCAATAACTACGGCTATTCCGTGCGGAATCTCCTTATCAAGCTGTCTTAAGGCCTGCTCCCTTATAAGTTCCGAAGCTATCTGTCTTTCCGGCTGGTCGGTAACAGTATCTTCGTCATAAAACTGAGGTCCTTTCGGCAAAATCTTTTTAATTGATTTTATAAGTTCATCCGTATTTTTACCTTTTAAAGCAGAAACCGGTACTATTGCCTCAAATGTGCAGACATCTTTATATGCATTTATGGCATCAAATATCATCTGTTCTTCCGCTGTATCCGTCTTGTTGATAACAAGTATGACAGGTGTACTAACGTTACCAAGTACATCTATAATATGTCTCTCACCGGCTCCGATAAATGTAGTCGGTTCAACTATCCACATAATTACATCTACTTCGTTAAGCGTACCGTGCGCAACATTCATCATATACTGACCAAGCTTGTTTTTGGCTTTATTTATACCCGGAGTATCCAAAAATATAATCTGGGCTTCATCATCAGTATATACGGTCTGTATTCTGTTTCTTGTGGTCTGCGCCTTGCTGCTTGTTATGGCAATCTTCTGTCCGATAAGCCTGTTCATAAGCGTTGACTTACCGACATTGGGTCTGCCAATTATGGCAACAAATCCTGATTTATAATTATCCATATCTAAAATTTACTTAATATCTCCTTAAAATTATCCTTAGCCGCATCAATCCTGCTCTCTCCGCCTATCGCACAGATTATTCCGCTGTCAGTTGCCGCCTCTACATATGGTGCGAGCTTTCTAATACTATCCACAGTCGAAGCAAGGACCTCATCACGTTCTCTTTGCAAATCCTCATCCGTAAGTTCCATAAGGTCTGCAATGTAACTGAAATTACCCTCCGCCGACGGTGTAAGCGGAGCATCTAATTTACTTATTGCACCTATAATGTATTTTGTCATATCTCTGTCGTTTGCTTCAAAGTTTCTTACATAATCAGGTGCCTTTTTATAAATCTCATAGGTTTCCATAAGGTTAGGATCTCTGTAAGATGTGAAATATACATTTCCGCTTCGTGAAAATGCACACATACTTCCGTAAGCACCACCCTTGACTCTTACATTTATCCATAAATAATCATATGAGAATATACACTGCAATACGGTAAGTCCGCCGTTATAGGAAAGTCCTTTATCCATAAAGTTACCCGCAGTTGCCACATATTGAACCTGACTTGCGGTTTTAAATCCTTCATTTAAAACCTTAGGCTTAATAATATCAAGTTTGTCAAATTCAAGTCTTGATGAAAGTCTCTTTGATAAATGAGTTATACTCTTACCAAGTATCTCCTCCGGCTTCTTATCCGATGTATATGAAACTGTAAGTCCGCCTCTTCTTAATACTTCTCCGAGTACGGTTTTTAAATTTGAAATTAACTCATCAGCCTTATCTTCAAAATTTTTATACAAATCATCAAGGAAACAGTAATAATCCACGCCCTCGGTAAGCTCTTTTACAACACCTATCGGAGATATATATGAAACCGCTCTTCCTCCCGCTGTCTGATGTCCGGAAGAAACAAGATCATTCTTTAAACCCGATACGGTTTCGGCTATTATCTCTTTAAGCCGCTTCTTATCATCAAGCTTTGATGTAAAGAGAATCTCCTCGATAAGTTCCATGCCCTTATCCACATTTTCATCAAGCATCTTTGCATTTACAATAAAATGTGCAATATATGAATCTTTTTCTTTTTTGTTTACAACTCCGGTATTGAATCCGATACCGCCCGTATAAAGATTTATCTCTTCACTAAGCTCGTTATAGTTGTAGTTTTCAGTATCAACATACTTAAATATCTCGGTTAATAACGAAATATAAGGATAAACCTTATAATCAATATCCGTAATATCAAAATTAAGATTGATATAGCTTATGCCGTTTGTAAAAATATCATGGCTTACGACCTTCACCATCTCAATTTCGCTGAATTTATTATTGATTGTCCTGGCCTTCTTATCTATATCGTCTATCTTAAGCATAGGAATCGTCTTTAATTCTTCTTCCGTGCTCGGAATACTCTGATATTCCTTAAGATGCTCCTCCTGCTTCTTGATATTTTCTATATCCTCTTTTGATAAAGTCTTCTTATATTCTTCGAGTCGTTCCTTTTCTTCCTTTGCACGAAGCTCGTTAAGTCCCTTTTTAGGTGCAAGGATAACATATGTCTTATGTGTATTATCAAGTATATATTTTTTAATAAGCCCTTCGAAATAACCCTTATCGGCCTCTTTCTTTAATTCATCAAAGACTTCATTTAAGGAAAACAAATCAAGAGCCTTTTTATCGTCATAAAGCCAGGTATTAAACGCATTAAGGCCAAGCATAAGTCCCTTCGGGAATCTGCCGTAGTTAGCTTCCTTATGCTTAAACTCAAAGTAATTAATAGCTGCAAGTAAAGATTTCTTATTTAACTTTTTCTCTATTATGTTATTAAGCGAATCATTTATTACATCTATAAACTTCTGCTTATCCTCAACATTTGCATTTTTTGCAATAATCGAAAGCGATGGCTGATTTATTCCATCATCAAATGAAGAGAATACATCTTTTCCGATACCTGCATCAATAAGCGCTGTCTTTAGCGGTGCACCCGGTGTTTCCAAAAGCACATGTTCAAGCACTGCAAATGCGGTACAAAGCTTCTTATCGGTACTTCTTCCGATAGATACATTATAAGCCAGATAAGTATTATCTTTTTCTTCGTCCGCATCTGAAAGAGAATAATAATCAATCATGTCTTTCGGTGCTTCAAAAGCAGGCTCAACGGCAAGACTTGAATCTATATCAAGATAATCAAAGTCATTCAAATATTCTTCATCTATAAACTCAAGTTCCTTAACAGCATCCATGTCTCCGTATAGATATATATAGCTGTTGCTTGGATGATAATATCTCTTATGGAAATCAATAAATCCTTCCTGTGTAAGCTCAGGAATATAAACAGGGGCACCACCCGACTCAAAACCGTATGCGGTATTCGGCAAAAGCGAGCTTTCGATATCACGATAAAGTATCTGTTCAGGTGAAGAATAAACACCCTTCATCTCATTAAATACCACGCCGTTATACTTAAGACTTCCGTCCTCGTCTACCTCGTAATGCCATCCTTCCTGCATCATTATCTCTGTTTTATCATATATATTCGGATAAAACACCGCATCAAGATATACATGCATAAGATTGTGGAAATCTTTTTTATTTAAGCTGGCAACCGGATAAACCGTCTTATCCGAATAAGTCATTGCATTTAAAAATGTATTAAGTGAACCCTTTGCAAGCTCCACAAACGGATCCTTAACAGGAAATTTCTTTGAACCACACAATACCGAATGCTCCGTAATATGTGCCACACCCGTATCATCTGCCGGAGGTGTTCTGAACCCTATGGTAAACACTTTGTTATTGTCATCATTTTCGATAACAACTACTCTTGCCTTTGTTTTCTTATGTGAAAGTACATATCCTGTACCCTTCACCTCGTCTAAAGTCTTTTTTTCAACTAATTCGTATGCACTTAAATCATTAATGTCCATCAACTCAATTACCTTTCTGCTTCATTTTTATTATCTTTACTTCACTATTATTATTTTTTTCTTCATATTCACTAAATTTTTTTTTTAGATAATCAATGATATTTAGTTCAAATTATCCGGGCCAAAACTCATAGGCATAAGTTCTTCCAAAGTTTTAACAATATAATCATTGTCACTTCTCGCCATTATAACATAAAAATCATTAGGTGTCACAAACTCTCTTAAAACCTGTCTGCAGATTCCGCAAGGGGATGTATAGTTTTCTATTTTATCACTTGTATCCGACTGATTTTTTGATGCATTATGCTGTATCATTTTTTCAGCATATCCGCCAAGTATAGCTATCGCCTTAAAACTATTATAGCCCTCACTCACTGCTTTAAATACAGCAGTTCTCTCCGCACAGTTTCCTGCGGGATATGAAGCATTCTCCACATTACAACCTGTTATTATATCATATTTTTCCTCGTTCTTTGCGGCATACAATGCAGCTCCTACTTTAAAACGTGAATAAGGTGCATAAGCTTTTTTTCTTACGTTATCTGCTGCTTTAATAAGTTCTTTTATTATATCATCTGAAATGTTTATCTTATTAGGCATATGTTAATCTCCCTTGAATAATTTCTCTATTTTCATATTAATTTAATACCCTTTATTAAATTAATTCTTATAACACATTACTTTTTCCAGAATTACATTTTGAACATAATGTTTGCAAATTTTCTTCTATCGTCTCTCCACCTTTTGAATAAGGAATAATATGATCAACTTGCAATTCTACTGATGAATCTTTAGCTGGAGAAGCTCCACATGCACAACATTTAAACTTGTCTCTTTGTAGAACTTTAAATCTAAGTCTTAAATTTATATCTCGCTTTGTTTTATGATTATTTATTTCTATCGTATTTATATTATTCGCTTCATTGATTTTATCTGTACCATCTTCATTAATATAATTAACAAATGCAATAAGTGCATCAGTCCATTTTCCATACTTTCGTAAATATGCACCACTTGAAATAGTTGACAAATTCTTATCATCCATATCTCTTCTACGAGGCTGCGATCCTTTTTTTATCCAGACATTTTCAATGTTTAAAAAAAGCTCTTCTTCAGTCCAAAATTGTTGTGTTACTGAAATACCTGCTTTTATAAGCCCATTATTCCAAGTTCCAAATCTTCTTATAATAGTGCTACAATCATATTTCCCATATAATGTATATTTACTTTGAGTTAATGAATCCAATTTATATTCTGTAACAACTCTTTTCATATCATTTAATAATTCATCATCTGACACTTTTCTATTGTTATATTCAATAAATTCAAACTTCATTTTTATCCCCCAATATTTCTTAGTACTTTTTACATTTTATTTCAATGATATTCCTTTATAAGTCCTGAAAACTATTTAAACAAATCTTCACCGGTTATAATTGACTGAATATTTCCGGTATATGAACTCTCTCCCACCTCGTAAGTTGTTACCAGTGTCGAATGAATTGCATACTTTGTTTTCGTAGTTTTCTTTAAATCAGATATTTTTCGTCTCATAGCTTTATCAAACGCAACATCGGGAACATAATCCGATTCTGAATATTTCATCTCGCATAAATTAATAATCTGATCTTTCCTAACAATTAATAAATCAATTTGAGACCCCTGTAACCCTTTGTCAGGATTTGCCTCACATTTCCAAGAATTAACATCTGTTTGTACTCCTGAAATTCCCAGCGCATTCTTTATTTGTTCTATGTGCTCAAGACAAACTCTTTCAAATGCTATACCGCTCCAAGAATATATTTCACTCGAATTGCTCGCACTTTTCCAAAAGTTTTCATCATGTGAATTATTCTTTAAAAACCTATTATAAAACAACGTAAAATTATCCACAAGTTGATACATAGCATTCTTTCTCTCTGAACCAAATGGTACATATTTTCTTACGAATCCACAATTTTCTAGTTCTTTCAGTTTTTTTGTAAGTTCTCCAGAGCTGGAAATTCTTGTTTTCTTGCATATTTCATCTCGTGTAATTCCTTTATTAATATCACACAGTGCTTCAATTATCTTGATGTACTGTTCAGGTTTGTTAAATAGTGCATGATACAGATTGTTATATTCATCTTGTAGAGGCGCTCCGTCCTTAAAAAAAAGCTCATCTATATTCTGAGGCAGACTTTTTCCTTTCTTAAGTAGGCTCCAATAATACGGCACTCCTCCAAGTATCATATAGCATTGAATAATCTGATGTCGGTTAAATAATATCTTTTTTGTTTTTAAATATTCTTCACATTCAGCAAGTGTAAATGGTCGAAGATTAATCTTACCTGTTAATCTGTTATGCAATCCTCCTTTTGAATTCACGATATTATCCATCATCCAATATGTTGCAGAAGCACATACAATCAAAACGACATCCTTTTCTTTACGAGCAGTTACCCAACCATTCCAAAAATGTTCAAGTGCAGAGAGCAATTCACCACCTTTAGTATCCATCCATGAGAGTTCATCTATAAAAATAACCTTTTTCTTATCCTTTGAATTTATAATCACTTCTTTCAAGCAATCAAAAGCATCATACCATGAAGTTAATTCGTTTTTAGGTGCACAACCGGTCTCAGACAACGATTTAGCGAATTCCTCCAACTGGACTTTCTTTCTTAAATTCTTCTTAATCGAGTTCGTACTAAGTCCGGTATGTTGAAAAGTAAACTTATAATCAAAGCTTTCTCTGATTAGAAATGTCTTTCCAACTCTACGTCTTCCATAAACCGCTATAAATTGAGATTCTTTCTCGCTAAGTAGTGATTGTAGTTGTCTTTTCTCCTCAGTTCTTCCTACCATTATATCCACCTCTTTTTTTCCAAATCTATTATTTTTTTTATCATTTGGAAGTTTTCTTTCAATTATAATAATATTTAGCAACTTATTTTGTCAACAAAAACTTCCAAATCGTCAAAAAAAGTAGCGATTTGGAAGTTTTTGGTCATAGTTAAGAAAAATTATTCAATTTCAAAAAGCACAACTGCTCTGTCCTCTTTGTCATCCTTACCTGTAAATTTAATTATGAATTCATTATCTGTATGATTTATGTAAACTTGAAGCTCTTCCTTATATTTGCACTGCTTCTTATAGTCAACTCTTATTCTCTTAACCTTCCCCTCCGGCACATATTCATAAGCATTAATTATATATCT
>DFDU01000025.1:473-3572 GCA_002369325.1 Lachnospiraceae bacterium UBA3820 | reverse complement strand
CTGCTTTATCATTAAGCTGAATCGGACTTAAATATTTGGCTGATTCACCGTTTTCATTATCGGAAATCTCTATACCCAGATATTTACCCTCAAATGTGTCATTTTCCTCTACCGAAAGCTTAACCTCAAAACCTTCTGATGTAGTATCATAATTAAATGATTCACTCTCATTAATTACAGATTTATTATTGTCCAAATCGGAATTATTAAAATTTGCATCTGTCGCATAATCAGCCGGGACAAGTGTCTTACTTATCAGTTCCCCCTCTATCGCACCACTTTTTACTATATTCTCATAAGAAATGCTTGTTTTGTCTGATAAATCAAGCTCTGTAACTACATCAGATATCTCCGGCTGCGACATATGGCATGCACCGGATTCGTCAATAGAATCAACTTTTCCCGCTCTTTTACAGCCCATGCTGTCTGTATAGATGATTATATCTCCCTGATTAACTACAGAATTATCCGCAAAACTTACAACCGAGCCATCATCATTTACCGTGGCGGTATTGGTCGCATCAAGCTCCTTTACACCGTCCTGAAACTCTGCTTCGCAGTAGTCGTCCAACCACAAATCATCAGTATAAATCTCATTGTATCTGGCAAGGATTTCCTTACACTCATCTTGATTGTAATGCTTCTTATCATCTTTTATAAGTCCGTAATTCTTTGCAAGCTTGTAATAATCCTCATCCGTGTAGCTTCCTATATCATCTATAATTCTTTCATACTTATGTGTACTGATAGTCTTCATGGCTGTTATAGCTATGAGCTTGTCGTCTGCTAAACTGTCTGCCTCATATCCGCTTGGAAGTACTATATCATCACAGCCTGTATGGTCTGCCAACATACTAATCCACTCTGATGCTTTCACATAGTCAGTGTCTGAAATATTTTTTGATTTTTTTCCGGATGAAGAAATAATGATAGCAACTACTGCAATTATTATACTTACACATATGCTGATAAGAATTAAGCATTTTTTCTTATTCATCATTTGAACCTTCTCCTGAAACCTTAATTTTAAAATTATATTATATATCCATATAAATAATTATAATAATAAAAGGTATTATACTAACTCATAAACGGCGCACCGCAATTACCGCAGAACTTTCCCGGAACAGTTACAGGGCTACCGCAGTTCGGACAAAACTTAGGCATAGACATACTAACCGTCTGTGGTTGCATCGCCTGCGGTTGTACCTGTTGAGGCTGTGGTTGCATCGGTATCGGCTGTACCGGCATCGGTTGTGGCTGTGCAGGCATCGTTTGTCCTGATGGTAAATCGCTCGCTGCTGTCATCTTCGCGATAACTTCTTCTCTTGATAATCCACTTTTTTCCTGAGCCTCTTTCATTTTTTTCTCCAAATATCGGGCTTTCTCTTCACCAGACAAATCGGAAAATCTTTGTGCCTCCTGAATCTTGGCAATCATATCTTTACTTTTGTCATCAATCGCAAAGGACATAATATTGACATTGTAATTTATTCCGCTTGCCCTTAAAGCCTCAGTTGCATCTCTTGATACTTTTAAAGGAAGTGCTTCTAATTCCTCATATTCTGTTTTCCCGGAATATTTATTTAAAACATCCATTATCTGCGTCATAGCATTATTTTTTATGTACTCATCGTTACCTGCTTCAACACCGGCGTCTCCGATAAGCATACCGGAAAAACTAAGTCTGACCGGAATTTGATATGTACCTGATAGCATAAAAGGTACAGGTTTGCTTGCTCCAAATTTAATATTGTTCATGTGTTAATCTCCTTGTTTTTATTTTATTTAATTTTATTCGAACTTTATTTGACCAATTTTATTTGACATAACGCCAACTATCCCGGTAATATTATAACATTTTTACCATAATCTTCAATAAAAAACAAAAAGGATATCCTTTATCATATGTATATTTATATATATTGTCGCTCTATCTGTCTTAATATTCACAGGTTACTACAACTTTACATTATATTTCTACACAAATAAAAAGCGACCTAATCCCTCAATAATAAAGGGATAAGGTCACTAATTTGAGTATGCCGGCGACCGGAATCGAAGCACAAAAAATGTGGAAAGGAGTGTTTTTCAACAGTTGTTTGTCGCCTACACCAAGATTTGCACCAAATTTCACTTGAATTTTATTTGACATAATTTAATATTGATGTTAATATCTTATTAGAAAAGGTACTACCGATAGACGGTTGCCTAAGATAAATTATACGTTTAAAAAATAATCGCAAGTTTCTCAGGCTCGGCGATTATTTTTTTGTCTTGCTATTACGACCGACTGTATAGCCAAGTCCATAGCAAGTTATACACAAGCTAACTACAGCTATTAAGTCTGATATCGTCAACACTACAAAAGCCCTCCTATCGAAAGATTTCCCATACATAAGCATAAGATTTCTATGTAAACGAAGTTCACAGTACTCCGATAATCAGGCAACCGCCTATCCGTTATTGATAGCACCCATACAATTATATTATCAAATTAGTATTTACTTTACAATTCTTTATTTCATAAAATAAAATTTTATTCTCTCTTTAACCAACCTATAACTTTACCATCTAAATCTACAATCGCAGTTCTATGTTCCAGCTCTCTAAATATGGAGCTTATAAATATTACAATCTTCAACATTATTAAAACCAACAGCAAAAATGTTACAATCATAAATACTAATCCACTTCCCAAAGTAAGCATTGAAAACACAACAACTCTTGTAATCGTTTTTCTATGGTCTCTGTCAATTAAATATAAAATCAAAACTAATATCTCTATTACAGAAAATGCAATTAACGATATTTTTATACGTGCAAGGTCTTGAAGTTTAAAAAATCCCCATAATCCCATTCACAAGTTGCAACTACCTTGCATTATCTAAAAATGTAAACCATTCCTCAAATATGTTAGACAGTATGGAAAATGCTTTTAAGGTATCTGCACCAAATTGCACCAAAATTTCTACACAAATAAAAAGCGACCTAACCACTCAATAATAAAGGGATAGGTCACTAATTAAAGTATGCCGGCGACCGGAATCGAACCGGTACGGGAGATTAGTCCCGCAGGATTTTAAGTCCTGTGCGTCT
>DFDU01000025.1:272-424 GCA_002369325.1 Lachnospiraceae bacterium UBA3820 | reverse complement strand
GCGTCTGCCAGTTCCGCCACGCCGGCATGATAATTATCTTTATAAAATTGGGGGGGGTGGAAATCCGTACATGAATTTCCTATATCATAAGGAATCATCCCGTAAACGGCTCCCTCCTTATGACATATAGCGACCCGGATGGGGATCGAACC
>DFDU01000025.1:0-164 GCA_002369325.1 Lachnospiraceae bacterium UBA3820 | reverse complement strand
GAGCCACCGGGCCATATAGGAATTTCCTATATAAAAAGTGGACGTTCAGGGACTCGAACCCCGGACCGATCGGTTATGAGCCGACTGCTCTAACCAGCTGAGCTAAACGTCCATATTTTTAATATATTTAATTGTTGAGAGCCGACGATCGGAATCGAACCGAT
>DFDU01000045.1 GCA_002369325.1 Lachnospiraceae bacterium UBA3820 | reverse complement strand
AACTTATATTTGCTGATATTGAAGTTCTGGACAGAAGAATTGCTAAGAATACAAGAGGCGCAAATAATAATAAAGAACTTGCAAAAGAGCTCGATATGGAAAAGAGATTAAAGGAGCATCTTGAAGGTGGTAATCTTGCGATATCCTTTACTACCGATGATGAGGATGAGCAGAAATGGATTAAGGAATATAATCTTCTTACAGGTAAGCCTGTTATATATGCAGCAAATGTATCGGAAGATGATCTTGCGGATGATGGCGCTTCAAATGAGTATGTGGGAAGAGTAAGAGAATATGCATCAAAGATGGGCAGCGAGGTGTTTGCTGTATGTGCTCAGATTGAGCAGGAGATTTCCGAGCTTGATGATGATGAGAAGGCTATGTTTCTTGAAGAACTTGGAGTAAAGGAATCCGGACTTGATAAACTTATTAAAGCAAGTTATTCACTTCTCGGACTTATCAGTTATCTTACTTCGGGTGAGGATGAGACCAGAGCATGGACCATAACAAAGGGAACCAAGGCGCCACAGGCAGCAGGTAAGATACATACCGATTTCGAGAGAGGCTTTATCAAAGCCGAGGTTGTTGCTTATGATGATCTTATGAATGCCGGAAGTATGCTTGCGGCTAAGGAAAAGGGACTCGTAAGACAGGAAGGCAAGGAATATGTGGTTCAGGACGGAGATGTAATCCTGTTCAAGTTTAATGTTTAAAATACTATCTGATATTCACAAGCACTTTTTAAATGACAATGATGTTTGAGATGTAAGAAAGAATGAAGAAAGGATAAAGAAATGTACGATATAAGATTTCCGCATTTGGGAATAACCTTTCATAATTTAAAAGACGGATTTACAATTTTCGGCCTGGAAATAAAGTTTTACGGACTCATAATAGGTCTGGGATTTTTGTTGGCTTATTTTCTTGTATTAAGTGAAGCCAAAAGAACCAAACAGGATACCGAACTCTATCTTGATTTCTTCCTTTGGATGGTTATACCTGCAATACTCGGTGCAAGGCTTTATTATATTATATTTAATTCGAGCGAGTATTTTGAAAAGGGTAAAGGCTTCGGTCAGACCTTAAAGGATTTGATTAATATAAGAAACGGCGGACTTGCGATTTACGGTGGTATCATAGCGGGTGTTATCACTGCACTTATTTTCTGCCGCAAAAAAAAGGCTAAGACATGGCTTGTGTTTGATACGGTTTCAATCGGCCTTTTGCTCGGACAGATACTGGGTCGTTGGGGTAATTTCTTTAACAGAGAGGCTTTTGGTGAATATACGGATTCGCTTTTTGCTATGCATATACCTACAGATTATTTCGTTAACAACGGAAGCTTTCATACGTTACGCGAGAGCGGAGTTATTTCCGATGCAATGGCAAATAATCTTGTGACCTACGGACAAGGCGAAAATATAATGCATTGGATAAGTGTTCATCCGACATTTTTGTATGAAAGCTTATGGAACCTGGCACTTCTGATATTCCTTCTCATTTACAGAAAGCATAAGAAGTTTGATGGCGAGATGTGGTGGTTGTATATTTGGGGATATGGTCTCGGAAGAGTCTGGATAGAGAGTCTTCGTACGGATTCACTCATGGTTTTCGGATTAAACATAAAAGTTTCTCAGCTCCTGGCGGCTTTTTGTGTGATAATAGCATCTGTCATAATCGTGAAAAAGCGAATGGATTTTATGAAAGAAAACGTTGAGAAAACTAGTAAAAGTTAATAAAAAACAAACGTATGTTTTGTGAAATATTCACTTAAATTTTAAGAAAGAAATGCGATTTATGTATTGCATTTCTTTTTTTCTTGTTATAAAATAAAGCCAAGTGGTTGCAAAGTGGGTGCAATTGTGGAGCAAAGTGGTAGTGATTGATTATGAATTCCCATTTTGAAAAACCACTCTATTGGTTTTACCAAGGATAAACTAACGGAAAGGGCATGCGAAAATGACTAAGGGCATGAAGGGACAATCAAATCATAGTCTTGATTCAAAGGGCAGATTGATTATACCGTCGAGACTCAGAGATGGTCTTGGCAGTAATTTTGTGCTCTGTAAAGGTATGGATAGAAATATTTATGCCTATCCGTCCGATGAATGGGAAAAGTTTTCGGACAAGCTTAATGCATTGCCTTTATCTGATAAGGATGCCAGAAAGTTTAAAAGATTCTTTCAGGGCTCGGCCTGTGATTGTGAATTGGATGGTAATTCCCGTATAGTCATTCCTCAGGCACTTCGCGAATGGGCAGGCATAGATAAGGAAGTTGTTATGGTCGGTAACGGTGCTATAGCCGAGATATGGAACGTTGAAAGATGGAATTCAAACAACGACTTTGATGAAGGCGATATCGATGATATATCTGCAAGTATGAGCGACAGATACGGTGTTTAAAAATATACCCGGATTTGTCGGATAGAGTAAAAGGCAGACTATTGTAGATGTCTGAAGATAAGGAAAATGAAAAATGGAATTCAACCACAAATCAGTTCTTTTAAATGAAACGATAGATGCACTTGATATTAAGCCTGACGGTGTATATGTCGACGGCACATTGGGTGGTGGCGGACATTCTTATGAAATATGCAAAAGACTTGGAGAAAAAGGAAGACTTATAGGCATAGATCAGGATACGGATGCCATAGAAGCCGCATCAAAAAGACTTGAAGAATTTAAAGATAAGATAACACTTGTTCACAGCAATTATAACAATATAAAAGCCGTACTTGATAACCTTGGTATCGATAAGGTAGACGGCATAGTTCTTGATTTGGGAGTTTCTTCTTATCAATTGGATAATCCCGAAAGAGGCTTTACTTACCGTGAAGATGTTCCGCTTGATATGCGAATGGATAAAAGCAGCAGCATTACCGCAAGGGATATCATAAATGATTATTCGGAGATGGAGCTTTTCAGAGTTATCAAGAACTACGGTGAAGAACAATTTGCAAAAAATATAGCTAAGCACATCGTAAGAGCAAGAAGCGAAATGCCGATTGAAACAACCGGTCAGTTAAATGAAATTATTAAGGCTGCCATACCGGCAAAAATGAGAGAGCACGGCGGACATCCGTCCAAGAAAACTTATCAGGCTATAAGGATTGAACTTAATCACGAGCTTGAGGTTTTGGAAAATTCTCTTGATACGATGATCGGACTTCTTAATCCCAAAGGAAGACTTGCTATTATAACATTCCATTCTCTGGAAGACAGGATTGTTAAAAATATATTCAAAAAAAATATGAATCCATGTACATGTCCTCCGGATTTTCCGGTTTGTGTATGTGGTAAGAAACCAACAGGAAAAACAGTGACCGGAAAGCCGATAGTTCCGTCGGATGAGGAACTTGAGGAAAACAAGAGAGCGAAGAGTTCAAAACTGAGAGCTTTCGAAAAATTTTAAAATGGTATGAGATGTAAAACTGTTTTTTGATTGATAAGTGATTAACTTATATCGAATGGGAGATGATAAAAAGTATGAGTGAAAGAATTAGGGAAAGATATTATATCGAAGGAAGCACCGTAAGAAAAGTTACGGAATATCCGGATTATTCTGAGGAAATCAGAAGAAACAGAAGTGCACAAAGAGCTCCTCAAAGAAATCCGCAAAGAGCTCCACAGAGAAGTCCTCAAAGAAGAGTGCTTCCTGAGCAGGAAAGAAGAATTTCAGCAAAGGCTGACAGAGCTCTTGCTTTTGATATGAAGTATACAATGTTTGTAATGGCATCAATTCTTATAATAATCGGAGCATGCGTATTTATGCTTCATATGGAAGCTTCCATAAGTGAGCAAAAGAGTAATATAAATGCTCTGGAAAACGAACTTGAAGCTATCGAAGATGACAATGCGGCACTTAAGCTTTCGCTTGAAAGTATGTACAGTCTTGATGATATATATAACGTGGCAACAAATGAACTTGGCATGGTATATGCGAAAAAAGGTCAGGTCGTTTATTATGAGAGTGCAAATGAAGATTATGTAAAACAGTATCAGGATGTACCTGAATAAGCTTTACAATTACTGTAGAGGTGAATAATTGTGGTTCAGGCTGAACAGGGAAACAAAAAAAAGAAAAAACATAAATTTTTGTCCAGAATGAAAAAGAGACTGCTGGTTGTTATATTTGTTGCACTGGCAGCCTTTGTTGTGCTTATACTTAACATAATAAAGATAAATTTAAAGAGTGGTGCAGAATACGAACAAAAGGTTTTGGCACAGCAGGGATACTCAAGTACGGTTATTCCTTACAAAAGAGGAGATATAGTTGATTCTAACGGCACTGTGCTTGCTACGAGTAAAAAAGTTTACAACATAATACTTGAACCGAAAAATATTTTGGAAAAGGATAAGTATTATGAGGCAACCACAAATGCATTAAAGCAATATTTCGGTTTTACGGACAGTGAACTTGCGGAAGCGCTCGCCGATCCAAATTCATATTATAAGGTTACCAGGAAAAAACAGGATTATGATCTGGTTAAAAGCTTTCAGGAATTTTGTAAAACCGATGAAGGTAAAAATGTCAGAGGTGTATATTTCGAAGAGGAGTATTTAAGAGTTTATCCTAACGGAAATCTTGCCTGTCATCTTCTTGGATATACTGTAAGCGGAAATGTGGGTCAGTACGGTATAGAGCAGTATTATAATGAAGAATTAAACGGTTCAAACGGAAGAGAGTATACTTACTTAAATGAAGATTACGGTCTTACCGATACGATAGAAAATGCAGTAAACGGGTATAATCTTGTTACAAGTATAGATGCAAATATTCAAAAGATCATTCAGGAAAAGGTAGATGCTTACATGTCAACTGAGGGCGCAAAAAATGTTTCGGTGCTTGTTATGGATCCGTCTACCTGCAGTATTCTTGCAC
>DFDU01000115.1 GCA_002369325.1 Lachnospiraceae bacterium UBA3820 | reverse complement strand
ATGTGCAGGTATCTTCAAAGAAGGCATGGCTGGCTGACAGGTTTGATGAAGGACTTGTTTTCCTGAAGAGCGTGGAGCGCGGCAAGTGCTTTATTGAATATATCCCTGCGGAAAACGCATGGGTTCCGATTGAAGCGGATGGATATATGTATATTGACTGCTTATGGGTGTCCGGCTCTTTCAAAGGGCATGGATATTCCACGGATCTGCTTACTGCCTGCATCGAAGATAGTAAAGGAAAAGGTAAGAAGGGGCTTTGTATTTTATGTGCAGCTAAGAAAAAGCCGTTTCTGGCTGATCCAAAGTTTCTGAAGTACAAAAGCTTTACCGTTGCGGATGAGGCAGATAATGGTATCCGGCTTTGGTATTTGCCGTTTGACAAGAAGGCGGACGCACCGCGATTCAAAGAATGCGCCAAACATCCGCATATAGATGAGAAGGGATATGTTTTGTACTATACAAGCCAATGTCCTTTCAATGCAAAGTATGTTCCGGTCTTGGAACAGACAGCTAAAGAGAACGGTATCCCATTCCGGGCAATTCATATAGAGAATAGGGATGAAGCTCAGAATGCTCCAACTCCTATCACGAATTATGCTCTGTTTCATGATGGGGAGTATGTCACGAATGAACAGATGAACGATAAGAAGTTTCTGAAGCTGGTCAATGGATAGGAGGGAACATTATGGCATCAATGGAGCTTCCTTATGAGGGGGCAAAAGAGATGTTTTTTTCGTGATTGAAAAGCTTATTTTTGGTGTTTTAAATAGACAAAAAGGGGTGTTTTGTGGTATCATATCTGATATATGGGGAATGAATTGGGGTGAAGCATATGGAGAAATATCAGTTTGACAATGTCGAACAATCCCTTTTGGAAAAATCTATGATTCCTTTTGCTGTTTATCAATATATTGATAAGCATGTAGTTAGTATTGTTCTTTCGAACGGTTTCTGTAATCTTTTCGGTTATAATGATAAATCCAAAGCTTATTATGATATGGACAATAATATGTATGTTAATGTGCATCCGGATGATATTGCAAGAATTTCGGATGCTGCTGTACGTTTTGCCATATATGATGAAAAATATGATGAATTCTATCGTTCCAAGAAAATGGAAGGAGAAGATTATCATATTATTCACGCACTGGGCGAACATGTTGTAACCGAATCGGGGGTAAGACTTGCATATGTCTGGTATATTGATGAAGGTCCGTGTACGGAAGATTATGTAAAATATAGAAGAGAGCTTATAGAATTTTTCACTGAAACGATGTATAAAAAGAACACTTCGAGAGTAAGCGGCTTTGATAATCTGACGGGACTTCCTGCCATGACATATTTTTTTGAACTTGCAGTTAAGCGTAAGGATCAAATATTGGAAAGCGGTGAAAGACCTGCTATGCTTTTTTTGGACTTTGCCGGAATGAAATATTTTAACCGTAAGAACGGATTTGCTGAGGGAGATAAGCTCCTTCAGGCTTTTGCAAGAATTTTGGCGGAATATTTTGGAAATGAAAATTGCAGCCGTCTCGGACAGGATCATTTTGCGGTAGTTACGCAGGAAGAAGGCTTAGAGGATACGCTTAACAGACTTTTTGAAGACTGTAAACATATAAATGACGGAAAAACCCTTTATATTCATGTGGGAATATATTGTCACAGTATTGAGGATGTTGGAGCAAGTACGGCCTGTGATAAGGCGAAGCTTGCATGCGATGCGCTTAAAAATACATATTCCTCATGCTTTAATTATTATGACGAAACCATGAAAAATGCCGAGGACAGGAAGCAATATATAATTGCAAATATTGACAAGGCTATCGAAAATAAGTGGATTTGTGTATATTACCAGCCGATAGTAAGAGCTGTAAACGGCAGAGTATGTGATGAAGAAGCGCTTGCCAGATGGATTGATCCGGAAAAGGGCTTTATGTCGCCGGCAGACTTTATTCCTGTGCTTGAAGAAGCGCAGCTTATATATAAGCTTGATTTGTGTATTTTGGATAATGTGATTGAGAAGATAAGATTTATGGAAGAAAAAGGTATGTTTATCGTGCCGCAGTCCATTAATCTTTCAAGATCTGATTTTGATACATGCGATATAGTTGAAGAAATAAGAAAACGTGTGGATGCGGCAGGTATAGGCCGGGATTATATTACGATAGAAATTACCGAAAGCGTTATCGGAAAGGATTTTGAATTTATTAAAGAGCAGATTCACAGATTTAAGGAACTTGGTTTTTCGGTGTGGATGGATGACTTCGGAAGCGGTTATTCATCACTTGATGTTCTTCAAAGCGTGGAATTTGATTTGATAAAATTTGATATGAGCTTTATGCGGGAATTTGAAGAGGAAAGCAGCAGGGTTATTCTTTCGGAACTTATGAAAATGACAGCTTTCCTTGGTCTTGATTCTGTTTGTGAGGGCGTTGAAACGAAAGAACAGGTAAGATTTTTAAGAGAGATAGGATGTTCAAAGCTTCAGGGGTATTATTATGCAAAGCCTATCACCAAAGAGCAGATTGTTGAAAGATATGAAAAAGGTATTCAGATAGGATTTGAGAATCCTGAGGAATCACATTATTTTGAAACTATAGGTCGTGTCAATCTTCATGATCTTGCAGTCATTTCTCTTGAGAACGGAAGTGAGATGAATAATTTCTTTAATACTCTTCCTATGGCAATCATCGAGATTCAGGGAAATAATATAAGATTTGCACGTACCAACCAGTCATACCGCGATTTCATGAAAAGATATTTCGGTGTCGAATTATCAAATGAGGCAATAAATTATCTTGAGAATATGCATGAAGCGGCAGGTGACTTCATGAGTGTTATCCTCAATTGCTGTGAGGAAGGTAAGAGGGCATTTATAGATGAAATGCTTCCCGATAATTCCACTGTCCATTATTTTGTACGCCGGCTTATTGAAAATGAAAAAAACGGAACCATAGCTGTTGTTGTGGCAGTGCTTACTATCTTTGATTCGGTTCAGGGTGATTCGTATTCAAATATTGCTAAAGCACTTGCTTCGGATTATGTTCACCTTTACTATGTAGACCTTGAAACCGAAGAATTTATAGAATATTCATCCGGAGTAGGTGAAGAGGATTTGGCACTTGAGAGGCATGGAAAGAATTTCTTTTCGGAAAGTAAAAAGGATGCTCCATTTTATATTCATCCTGATGACATTGATGCGTTTATCGAATCATTTACAAAAAGCAATGTAATACGCGAGATAAATCAAAAGGGAAATTATGTCATAAGCTACAGACTTAAATCAAATGGCGGATATATAAATGTTAATCTTAAAGCTACCAGGATGAATGACGGAAGACACATTGTAATAGGTGTCAATTAAGCCTGATCGTTTTTGGTTAAGATTGAAATATTTATTTGACATTTGATAAAGGACAGATGGTATGAGTGATAAAAAGAAAAAAATGTTGACTATCGGAATTGGTTCAATTCTGATGCTTTTATTGTATGTAATTATCGTAATTTATGTTAATAATATTAGTAAAAAAGAAGCTCCTTTGAAAAAATTACAGGATGATTGGAATTGTATTACGTCTATTTTGCTCAAAAATTCCGAAAGTTATTCAACTTATTATGATAATGCCAAAAATAATGTTTATGTTCTATCCGCGAGTCACAATATAACGGATGATATGAGAGGGAATGCCTTGACATTTTCAACATATGCCGCATATGTTGATGTCTATATCTCAGAAAAAATTAATGCATCTGACGAAAATACCGATATTTTTTCGAGCGATAATAAATATAATTCTACCGAAAGGATATATCATTTCGGTAAAGAAGGAAGGCTTGATGTAACATCGGGAAAATATATTCATATCATTGATATTCCCGATAATGCAAAAGGCAGCGTGACTGTTCGTATAGAAACATCATATAAAAATGATTTCGTAAATGAAGGAAACATTTACATAGGTTCAAGAAATAGTATTGTATATAATTTCCTGCACAAGGAATTGGTTCGTGTTTTTTTATATAATCTGATTTTGTTTGCAGGCATAGTACTTCTTGTCTTTTATTTTTGGGAACGTAAGGAAGAAAATGAAAAACGATATTATTTATATCTCGGACTTTTATTCGTTATGACTGTTATTCATTTTTCTTCTAAATTGTTTTTTTTACAATATGTTATAAAAAATCCGATAATACATTATTATTCAAAATATTTTACAATGCTGATATTACCGATTTTAATAATTGCTCTTATTGGAAATGTTTTTAAAAGCTTCAGGCTTAAAGCAGAAATCTGCATCGTTACGGGAATTGCGATAATTCTAACGGTATTGCATTTTCTGGGGCTGGTCTTATTTACGGGTAGTGACGGAATTTACGGTGGATGTCTTTTGCTGATACTTGTTGAGATTTTGATAAGAGCAGCAAAGAAACTGAAAGAATACAGAAGAGAATTTGAGAATGAGGAGGCTTAGGATTAAATGAAAAGATTTACTGAAGAAGGTGGATTTAAGAAAAAGATTCTTATTGTTGATGATGAGCTTATAAACAGAGAATTGCTTGGTAATATTTTTGACCCGGTCTATGATGTAGTTTTTGCCGGGGACGGAGATGATGCCTTGGATATTTTGAAGGCTGATCCTTATGCCTACTCACTTGTATTACTTGATCTTATTATGCCTCGTATGGACGGCTTTACTGTTATCAGGCTTTGCAAGGAGGATGAAAGGTTAAAGAGAATTCCCATAATTGTTATGACATCCGAAAAGAGCGCAGAGATAGAAAGTATAAAGCTTGGTGCTGTTGACTTTATTACCAAGCCGTATGATATGCCTGAGGTCATTCTCGCAAGGGTTGAAAGAATTATCGAGTTTGCGGAAGGTAAAAATATTATTCAGGCAACGGAAAGAGATTTACTGACAGGTCTTTATACAAAAGAATATTTTATGAGATATATAAGAAGTATAGAACGTTATGCGCCTGATACAGAAATGGATGCGCTTGTGTTTAATATAGATCATTTTCATTTGATAAATGAAATCTATGGCAGAGATTTCGGAGATGATATCCTTAAACTTGTTGCAGATGAATTACAGGAAATGATAGATAAGGAAATCGGCGGACTCGCAAGCAGGATAAATGCGGATACATTTTATGCTTATATCGAGCATAATGAAGCCGATGAAAAGACGGTTCTTGAAAAAATCAATAAGCAGATTTATGAGAAAACAAGCTCAAAAAACATAAGAGTAAGGCTTGGCATATATCCTTGTGTTGATAAACAGGTACAGCCTGAGATGTGGTTTGATAGGGCAGTTATAGTGTGTAACAGAATAAGAGAGGATTATACAAAGAGCATAGCTTATTATGATAATAAAATATATGAGAAATCCATTTTTTCGGAAAAGCTAATTAGAGATTTTTATACTGCGATAGATGAAAAACAATTTGTTGTTTATTATCAGCCAAAGTATAACATAACAGGTGATAAGCCGAGGCTTTCTAGTGCGGAGGCGCTTATCAGATGGAAGCATCCCGAACTCGGGATGGTCAGTCCGGGAGAATTTATACCCTTGTTTGAAAATAACGGCTTGATACAAAAGCTTGACAGCTACGTATGGGAAGAAGCTGCTTGTCAGATAAAATGCTGGAAGAAAAAATACGGGGTTACTATTCCGGTATCCGTAAATGTATCGCGTATTGATATATATGACCCGAAGCTTTTTGAAAAACTTATGGGGCTTGTGGAAAAATATGATCTTACAACAAATGAGTATATGCTTGAGATAACCGAATCCGCTTATTCGGACAATGTAAATGAATTGATATCCGTTGTAAACAAGCTTAGGGAAAACGGCTTTAAGATTGAGCTCGATGACTTTGGAACGGGGTATTCGTCGCTTAATATGCTTACGACGCTTCCGATAGATGTTTTGAAAATTGATATGAAATTTATAAGAAATATGCTGGTCGATTATAAAAATTTAAAACTGGTTGAAATTATTTTGGATATAGCAAGGCTTTTGAAGGTTCCCGTAATTGCTGAGGGTGTAGAGGAAGAGGAACAGTATAAAGCATTGAAAGACAGAGGTTGTGATGTGATTCAGGGATATTATTTTTCAAAACCTTTGCCGGCGGAGGATTTTGATAAGCTAATCGAAAAAGAACAATAGGCGTAGCAGAGTTTGAGTATTTGCTTTTGCTTTATAAGTTTGGAGGTTAACTTTATGTTCGGAAAAAATTTTGGTTTGAATGAAGAAACCATGAATATAGTTGAAGAAATCGGCAGACATATGCCGGGTGGTTTTTTTATTTATAAAGCAGAAGGAAATGAGGAGCTTATTTATGCAAATAATTCCGTGATAAAGATATTCGGCTGTGATAATCTTGAGGATTTTAAACAGCTTACAGGATATAAATTCAAAGGAATGGTTCATCCTGATGATTATCAATCGGTTGTTAAATCGGTTGACAAGCAGATTGAAGAAAGTGATGAAAATCTCGACCATGTGGAATATCGTATAATACGAAAAGACGGAGAAATTCGCTGGGTGGATGACTACGGACATTATACGGATACCATAGGATATGGCGGAATATATTATGTATTTTTATCGGACATTACAGAGGCATACAAAAAAAAGGAAATGAAGGAAAAAAGGTCGGAGCAGGCTTTAAGAGAAGCTTTAGAGGTTGCCGAAGCGGCAAATAAGGCTAAGACGGTATTTCTTTCAAACATGAGTCATGAAATAAGAACTCCGATGAATGCCATAATCGGTCTTGACAGTCTTGCTTTAAAAAATGAAGCGCTTGATGATGTAACAAGGGGATATCTGGAAAAAATCGGAGAGAGTGCAAGGCATCTGCTTGAATTAATTAATGATATTCTGGACATGAGCCGGAT
>DFDU01000124.1 GCA_002369325.1 Lachnospiraceae bacterium UBA3820 | reverse complement strand
TGAGTGATTGCGGCTGCATTTATGCAGGTGAGGAAAGTCCGGGCTTCATAGGGCAGGATGCCGGATAACGTCCGGGGGAGGTAACTCCCAGGCCAGTGCAACAGAAATAAACCGCCGATTTAATCGGTAAGGGTGGAAAGGCGAGGTAAGAGCTCACCGCTGAACCGGTAACGGGACAGGCTCTGTAAACCCCATCCGAAGCAAGGTCAAACATAGGACCATACGGCTGCCCGTCGTGTCCTTAGGTAGACCGCTTGAACCTTGTGGTAACATAAGGTCTAGATAGATAATCACTCTCGACATAACCCGGCTTACAGTCTGGCTTACACCAAATTAAACAATCTTATTTAACTTACTCCCAATCCGAATCTGATTCTGTGTCTGTTTATATCATTCCACATTATGCAATGATCTATTACACTGATTGAAAGTCTCGGATATTTTTTTATAAGCTCATCACGTCTTATAATCCCATCCATAACATCAACAATCAAATTTCTCAGATTAACCAAAATTACTTCATGCATATCATCAGCAAACAAACCGATTATAAACTTGCTTCTGCTCGGCAATGTATAATACATATCATAATATCTTTCAAATATATCCTCACAGTCAAGATTATCACTTATCAATTCAAATACTTCATTCTTTTCGGAATTAGGTATGCCCGCATGTCTTGCGGTAAGCATCTGACATTGAAGCTTTAGATCCGTCTTCTCATCCATATAATCACTGAACGTATCCAAACCGAATGAGAAAAATACATCACGATACATCTCAAGGTGCATACGTTCTTTATATTGACTGTTATCAAGAATCATCCACATAATGTCATCGAAGTTATCGGTCTCATCCCCATAGATAAGCGTATATGTACAATATACAACAATGGAAAGCATATAATCCTCGATATCGCTCTCGCTTCCCGTAAAAAACCTAAGTGCTTTAAGCTTTGCGCCAAGACTCTTGTAGTCATTTTCGCTAAGCTCCAAATCACTTATTATCCTTATACGTCTCATTTGTCCTTCAAAATACTTCTGCATCTGCAAAAGGGTTATCTTACTACCTTCACTCATAGGCCCTCCTCCTTTCGCCTATATCAATCCAAATCAATAAACCAATAGTAAAATAAGCTGTTCTTACAGAATAGTCCCCCAACTATGCTTCAGCTTTTTATATTAAATTGTAATCACGCACATTAAAACTATTTTAATTATACAACATAAATCAAGTTCTGTCACTAATCTTTTTTCGTCAATTTTTTCATTTGTTAGTATTATTTGAATACTAACTATGCATAAAAAAGACAGGTCCACACAAGTGCAAAGCAAAGCTTTAAGCGTCAGCGTACTTTGCGTGTACTTCGTATGGACCTGTCTTTTTATCTTAGTTATGCCGGAATATTATCCATAAAATATATATCATACCAGATAAGGAACATATATACCGTCCATATTTTTTTACTCATATCCTGCTTGCCGCTCTTGTGTCTGTCAAGCATCGCAACAAGCTTGTCCGTATAGAAGAAGCGCTCTGCTGCCTCACCGGTAAATTCCTTTTTAAGCTTGGCATAGCAGTCATCCTGTCTTAACCACTTGGCAATCGGTACAGGAAAACCGAGTTTCTTCTTTTCGGCAACTTCCTTAGGAAGATATTTATTGGCACATTCTCTGAAAGCATACTTTGTTGTCTTGTCGTGTATCTTAAATTCCGTAGGAATTTTTCTTGCCGTTTCAAAAAGCTCCTTATCAAGAAAAGGTACTCTTGATTCAAGTGAATGAGCCATACTCATCTTGTCCGCTTTAAGAAGTATATCCCCTATGAGCCAGAAGTTCATATCTATATATTGCATCTTCGTTACATCATCATAGCCGGCCTTCTCAGCTTTATCGTAAAACGCACCCGTAATATCTCCGATGTATTTCTTACGCATTCCCTTCGGAAGTTTCATAATCTTCGATGCTTCCTTTTCATTAAATCTGAAAGCATTTCCGACAAACCTTTCACGAAGCGGTGTACATCCTCTTATAATAAAATTCTTACCTTTAACATTCGGGCCGACCTTGGCAATACCCTTCATAACCTTTTTAACAGGCTTGGGAATTTTATTAAAGGCTCTTAACGAAAAAGGCTCATGATAAATATTATATCCACCGAAAAACTCATCGGCGCCCTCGCCCGAAAGTACTACCTTAACCTGCTTGGCAGCCTCTCTGTCAACGAAATAAAGGGCGATACACGATGCATCGGCAAGTGGCTCGTCCATATGATACTGTACCTTCGGAAGCACTTCCCAATACTCGTCCGAGGTTATGGTCTTATCATAGTTCTCAAGCTTAAGCTTTTTTGATAATCTCTTTGCATAATCTATCTCGGCATATCCGTCATTTTCAAAGCCGACAGTAAAGGTTTTTGTACCGCTGTATCTGGCAACCAGATAACTCGAATCAACTCCGCTTGACAAAAGCGATGCAACCTCCACATCACTTATCATGTGATAATCAACGGAATTTTTCGTTGCCTCATCTATACGCTTGACCCACTCTTCTTTCGTAAGTCCTTTTTCCGGCTCGAAGGTCGGTTCAAAATATCTTGTTATTTCAAGCTTGCCGTCCTTAAAAACCATAAAGTGTCCCGGCATAAGCTTATATATTCCCTTGAAAAATGTCTCAGGCAAAACAGAATATTGAAATGTAAGATAAGCCTGAAGCGCTTCAAGGTTTACTTCCTTTTTATAATCCGGATATTCGAGTATACTCTTTATCTCCGAACCAAAGACAAGATTTTTATTTATAAGTCCGTAATAAAACGGTTTAATACCGAAATGGTCTCTCGCTCCGAATGCAAGTTTTTTCTTCTTATCCCATATTACGAATGCAAACATACCACGTAAATGATATACAAGATCTGTTCCGTATTCTTCATAGCCGTGTATCAAGGTTTCGGTATCCGAATTGTTTTGGAACTCATAGCCCTTTTCCATAAGTTCCTTACGAAGTTCCTTATAATTATAAATCTCCCCATTAAATACAACCGTAATATCCTTCGTTTGATTGGACATAGGCTGAGAACCGTTATCAAGATCTATTATACTGAGTCTTCTGAATCCAAGATATATTCCATCATCGATATATTGTCCCTCGGAATCCGGTCCTCTGTGAATGATCTTGTTCATCATGTTAGTCAGCACGTCTTTGTAGCTGTCGTTTTTCTCCCCTGTAAAACCACAAATTCCACACATAGCAAATGTCATCCTTTCAGTTGTTTTTTTATGCTATACGCCGAAACAACCTCCTCCTACGAATTCGCGCAAGATTGAATTTTTAGGAATGTTGGTAACTTCATATCCCACGAAATAATCGAGGAATTTTAAAAGTCTTTTAGCTTCAACATACTCAAAGCTGTCTCTCGGTACGGCAAATAATAAAGGTTCAGCATATTGTTTTATAACACTTAACTCATGTATAAGAGCCGAGTTAAACATAACATCCGCTTCCTCCTGGAACGGGAAAATATATTTTTCCTCTCCTCTTCTTACGGAAGGCCACATAGCAATTGTTCTTTGCGCATCATTTCCTCTGGTTCTGGCATCACGCACAATTCTCCTTATGAGTCGTCCGTCGGTTGTCGGTATTCTGTTATGCTCGTCTATGTTAATCTGAGTAAGTGCACTTATGTAAATTTTAAACTTACTTTCATCCGGCAGTTCCTGCGTCATAAGAGGGTTCAGTGCATGTATACCCTCGGCAACAAGAACATCACCTTTGTTAAGTTTTAATTTTTTACCCTTATATTCTTTTTGTCCTATTGTAAAGTTAAATGTAGGTATCTGAATCTCTTCCCCGGTCACAAGTTTTTTCATATCCGAATTAAAAAGCTTAAGGTCCATGGCTTCTATGCATTCAAAATCATAATTTCCGTTTTCGTCCCTCGGTGTCTCATCTCTGTTCACAAAGTAATTATCCAGTTCAAGCGGATAAGGTCTTAATCCGTGAGCACGAAGCTGTACACTGAGTCTGTGAGAAAATGTTGTCTTTCCCGAGGAGGACGGACCCGCGATAAGAACTATCTTTCTTCCGTCATTTTTTATCATCTCGGCTATATCGGCAATCTGTTTTTCCTGAAGAGCCTCCTGTGCAAGCATAAGTTCTTTTATGTCTCCGGTCTTAATGGAATTATTAAGCTCACCTACAGTATTGACATTTAACATCTTTCCCCAATCATCGGATTGCTTCATAACTTCATAAAGTTTTCTTTGAGGCTTAAATTCAGGTATTACACTGTAATCACTCTTATGAGGTGACATGATAACAAAGCCCTCATCATATGGGAAAAGATCAAAACATGTTATATATCCTGTTGAGTAAACCATATATCCGTAGAAATAATCCTCATATCCGTCAAGATTGTAAATATTTACCCTTGATGCACGTCTGTATTTAAAAAGGTCTGCCTTATCATTTCTGCCCTGTCTCTCAAATCTTGTAATAGCCTCATCAACGCTTATTGAAGACTTATATATCCTCATATCCGCATCAACGATTTCCTGCATTCTCTTTTTTACATTTTCAATGAGTTTTTCATCTGTAGGTATGGTTTTATTTTCATCAAGCTTATTAATAAGCTCGCAATAGTAGCCTGTTCCTACCGAATACATTACACTGACGGCATAATCTTTCTTGGTTCCGAGCACATCGGCAAAAGCTTTTACCATAAGAAGTGTAATGCTTCTTCTGTATGTATCATAACCCATAACCGTTTCTCTTTCGATAAGTCTTAAAGTACAATCTCTTTTAAGCTTTATGCCAAGTTCAACGAGCTTGTTATCAATCATTGCAAGAAAATATTTATGTTCATTATCGACAACATTTGTATCTATAAATTCTTTTACGGTAATGCCTTTATCAACCTTATATTCTTTGCCTTCCATATTTACAGCTATCTTATCCATATAACTCATACCTCCCGTTTTTTTGAATCTTACATTCTACATTATATCAGACAACCTCAAAGGGTTCCCCAACATCAAGTATTTCCATATCGACATCTGTCAAAAAATCTTTCAGATAGTTATACATATATGTCATAAAAATCTTTTCTATTCCATAATGCGACGCATCAATAACCGTAAGCCCTGCCTCGACGGCATCAATTCCGTCATGATGACCTATATCCCCCGTCACAAGACAGTCGGCATTTTTTTTGATTGCAACCGGTATAACACTCTTTCCGGAGCCCGGACTGATTGCAATTTTTTCAACCTTTGTTTCTCTGTTTCCAAAAATCATCACATTTTTTAAATCAAATTTTTCTTTTACAACCTGAGCATATTCATATAGGCTGTATACCTTTTTTGCTAAGCCTATTTCTCCTATTCCCTCTCCGTTTAAGGTCTCATCCAACACCTCAACATTTTTAAGCCCGAGTATATTTGCAGCCTCTTTTCCCATACCGCCCCTGGTATCAAAATTGGTATGCATGGCATAATAACATATTCCCGCTTCGGCAAGAGAAAGAATCTTCTCCCCGATAACAGAGCTGTCATTTACTTTTTTTACGCTCTTAAAAATCATCGGATGATGCGAAACTATCATATCAAAATGATTTTCTATTGCATATTCACAAACCTTCTTCGTTACATCAACCACCAAAAGAAGCTTCTTGATATCTTTATTTTTTCTTCCAACAAGAAGACCTACGTTATCCCAATCAAGTGCATATTCAGGCGGTGATTGCTTATCCAGAATATCGACAATTTCACTGCAAAGCATATTTATCTCCTTATCTATTTTGTTCATCAAAAAAAAATCAAGCTTTAAAATGCTTCTATCGTTTTATTATTTCCAGGGCTTGATTTATTATAGTATTTTCATGTTCCAATTCCGACTGCTTTTCCAATGCATTTTCCGTACCGGCCTTCTTTAAGGCGTCGATAAGCTTAGCATTTTTTTCAATACGTTCTTCAAGATATTGCTTTAAAATATCATCTTTTTTCTTTATCAAAATTCTTCCGTACAAAAGCTCGTATTCGGAATAAGAGGCATTCAAAGACTCATCGCCGTTTATAGCTTCACCCTTGAAATCCTCATATGATACAGCCTTTATAACGGTGTAATACTTGTCTTCGTCTATAAGCATACTTTCATCAATAATCACATAATTAATATCCGAAAGATATTTTCTAACCTTTTCAGGCTCCGATTGCGGTTGAAGAATAAGCTTAATTTTGTTATCTGTATGAACCTTGCCGTTTTTCAAAATATCAACCATCAAAGCTCCGCCCATGCCTGCTATAACCGCCGTATCAGCCTCCATCGGTTTAAGCTTTTCAAAGCCGTTCGATAATCTTATATCAATCTTATCACCTAATCCGTAAAGGTTTATATTCTTTTTTGCTATTTCCAACGGACCCTTCTTAACGTCCATTGCAAACGCCTTTTCAAAACCTTTTTCCTTAACCAGATATATTGAAACAAATGCATGGTCACAGCCGATATCGGCAACAATCTTTCCTTTTGCCATATCGGCTATAGCCTGCATTCTGGGTGACAGTTTTATATTTGTCATATTATTTTACCCGTTTATATATTAGTTAATCCTCAAAAGCTCTTAATTATTTTCGTCAAGATAATCCTTAAGCTTTCTGCTTCTGCTCGGATGTCTTAATTTTCTTAATGCCTTTGCTTCTATCTGTCTGATTCTTTCTCTTGTGACATTAAACTCCTTACCTACCTCTTCAAGAGTTCTTGCTCTTCCGTC
>DFDU01000083.1 GCA_002369325.1 Lachnospiraceae bacterium UBA3820 | reverse complement strand
CTCATTTTAACCAAACCTCTCATCTATTGTTTTAATTTATCAACTTCACTCCGATAATACATACGGCTGTTTCCGCTTTCTTTTAAATACGTCAACTCATTATTTTGAACCAGCTTACTTACATATTGCCTTGAGCATTTTAATTCATCACATACATCCGACGTATCAAGTATGGAGCTTTTAAGAATATTTATAAATTCATTTTTACTAAACGGAAGTGTTATGCCTGTTTGACGAAGCTCCTCTGTCATAAGGAAAACACCCTCACTCCATATTACCCCATTTCCGCCCGGTAGTAAATGAGCATCTTTAAAAATTTGCGGTTTCGCAAGCAATATCTTTAATTCTTTCTTTTTTGTTATCAGTGCTTTAGTGTCAACAAAGCATGTCTTTTGATTTGCATAAACCAAAAAAAGCTTATAATCATCCAAGGCTACGGCAAGCTCAAGCTTGTTATTCATCCTTTCGGATACCCATTCAGGCAAGCTGTTTTTGTTATACGGAAAAACTGCACAATCATCCTGTGCGCATCTTCCGTCCGCAAGTATCAAAAGCTTAAATTCATTATACTCCTTTAAACCGTTTTTTTTCAAAATGCTTCCAAGATTTTGTCTGTCACTTGGAACAATTCGCTGTCTTACCCACCTTAAGCTCCACTCGGGATTTAAAGTATATATACCTCTTCTGAAAAACGGATAAAAAAACAAAGGAACATCAATATCCTGAATCTTATCAGAAAGCTCGATAATAAAAACATCGCTGTTTTCATAATAAAATAAATATCCTATTTCAAGATTATTATTTGATTCATCCTTTATAACACATATCTTCATAATATTTCCACCTGTTCCATATTATTTCCCATATCTTATCATAAAAAATATTCGGCAATATTCCTTGTAAATCCTTAAAAATGTATTCCTTATCATTTTCATCCAAACGTCGTAATTTTGGAAGCTTTGATTTAGGTATTATATTAAGATTATCATATACAGATTTTGAACCCACATAACATTGAACAGGAATATCTCTCATAGAATCAAACTCTTCAACTTCTTTTTCCGTTCCACAGCTGTAAACCAAAGATAGTCCATGATCAAATAAAGGAGCAAGACCTATATCTCCTGTGTATTTATTTCTTATAACCTCAATATTGGCTCCATGCCTGTCTCTATTAATTATAAGAAAATCCACAACGAGCATTTCATAAATGTAATCAATCCATCCCATCCTTTCACAAAAATCAAGAATTGATTCACCTTCATTTTTCTCCATATCATAATAATCGTCCAAAGCCGTCTTACTGTCACCCGCATTTTTATAATCCTCTGAAACACATAAATATGTTTCATACTCTTTATCATCTATGACTATTCTTGCGTTAAGCAGTTGATAATTAAGATGCCTTAATCCCATTATACTAAGTAATCTGTCAACTATTATTTCATTTACACATTCATGCCCTGTTATTCCCCTTAATGAATCATAGCAGGATAATTTATAATACAATTTTTTATTATTTTCCATTTCATATGATTTTAAATATGAACCTGCCGTTCCGGATGAATGTCTTGTTTTATCCCAAGTCAGATATGTTAAATCCTGTAGCTTTCTTATCACTTTGGTTTCAATCATTTACTTCACCACCATTCGTTTTTATTATTAACTCTTATAATGTTAGTATAGCAAAATCGGTTGACATTTGTCAATAATTTTATTGACAAATGTCAACCGATTTGTTTTTGAAATATATTTCTTTTTTATCCAAACAAAATTTCTGCGGCCCTTTCTAACTCTCTTCGTTCCTGTGAGTTATCATATCCACTCTCTTTATCGTCGATACCTTTTACAACATCCATGGAAAACAAACCGTCCCTATTGCAGTAAAAATAAATCTTCTTGACTCCCGAAATCTTAAACCTTGCTTCAGGATTTCCCTCAGGATAAAGTTTTACCATATCAATCCTATCGGAGGATACCGCTGCAATAAAAGAAATATAATGCTGCTTTGTCATATCATGCTCAATCCTTACATAATACTCATCTTCAACGCGCTCAATAAAAATCTTGTGTTTCTCATCCGACAGTTCTGTTTCAGCCGGCAATAGCTGTATTCCATGACAATGAATAACAGCTTCCCCCATGCTGTGAAGCACATTTCCACAGGCAGGACAAACATAAAACTTAGAGCGCATCATATTTGCCGATACATTTGCATTTTTAATCTGATGTCCGGAAATAAGCTCCGGAACCGACACTCCAAACGCATCTGCTATCGGCTCAAGAAGCGTAATATCCGGATAACCTTTTGCCGTTTCCCACTTAGATACAGTCTTATCACTAACTCCCAAAATCTCTGCCAACTGCAGCTGTGTCATTTTCCTTTGCTCCCGCAATTCTTTAATGGTTGTTCCTGTAACATACTGATTCATTTATAATTCCTCCCGTTATAATTATGAAATCTTACGAGCCTCGCAGGTACTTATAATATATAATACAGTTAAAGCCAACCCACAACCTACGGAGAGTAGAGATTATATATCTATACTATATACATTTAATGAATAATTATTATTTTTATCAAAATATCCAAAAACAATATTATGGCATAAAAGGCAATCGGATATTTAATCTCATTTGACGGCATAACGATTTCTTTGTTTGCAACGGCATCAGGCAAAATCTCTCCCGTAATCTCTGCCAATTCCTTGCGTTGTTTTAAGTCCTCTACCTCCAATTGATAGATTTCAAATTCATACTTTTTATTTTTTCTTGCATAATAGACATCAATTCCAAATAATACACACAATACCGGTATTGATATTATCCAAGCCACCTTCATGGTTTCAGCCTGATTTTGGCTACATGCAAAGATAACAAAAACAACGATTACTGCTGTTGCCTTCATTACTATTCTCGAAATCGAGTTGCTATTCATTTTCTTTTCAATTAGATGTGTTTTTAAAATTAATTCACTCATGCGTTTTTTTCTTATTCTGCGTTAGTATGTAATATTTACAGAAAAAGGTCTCTGCAAACCGGAATTTGCGCGTTTCTACGAGCGGTGCAAGGATGCACCGAATTGGCTGTCGGGAGCTTGCTCACGGACAGACATATTCGTGTGCAGACTTATAGTGCGACAGCGCGACATGAGCATGAAGCGTAGCGGAATGCGAATGCAGTCACCGCTCAACAAACTGCCGATTTATCTTAGTCAATTATGCTGGAATTAAAACCTTTTAATGTTTGCATTATAGTCCCAAAGCATTGTTTTTTCAACGCTCTTTTAAGAATGAACAACTCGCAGCACGCCTGCTTGACCAGAACGTTCTGCGAGTTTGGCACACATCTTTTATTATACGATTTTATGTTGAAAAAAGCCTTTACAAAGTTCCCCGATGTATCTGGTCTTATATTCCACACTGACCAGGGCTGGCAATACCAGCATGAATACTTCAGGAACACACTGAAAGAACACGGGGGCACCCAGTCGATGTCCCGAAAAGGCAACTGCTATGACAACTGTATCATGGAAACTTTCTTCGGGAGACTAAAAAACGAGATGATCTATGGATATGAGAAAGAATATACAACATTTGAGAAGTTCTCGGACGCAGTCCGTGAATATATAGACTATTACAACAATGAGCGGATCCAGGCTAAAACAAAATGGAT
>DFDU01000015.1 GCA_002369325.1 Lachnospiraceae bacterium UBA3820 | reverse complement strand
GTATAGAGCTTTCGGCAGGCTTTGAAGCAAGTATGGCAAGCTTTGTACTCTATAACGTATATGATATGGTTGAGGGTACATTTGTCTTTGACAGATTTAAGAAATATGTACTCCTTGGATCAAGCGTAGTTATCTATGCAGGTTACGGCTCCAGCGTGCGTGAGGTTTTTCGCGGTTTTATAGCAAAGGTCAATTTCATATATGAAGAGGATGAAGTTCCCGGCGTTATGGTAACGGCCATGGATATAAAAGGAATTATGATGACAAATAACTCCGCTAAGCAGCTTAAGGCAAAAACCTATTCCGGTGCATTGAAGGAGATAATGGCATCTGAGCCTTATATATCGCTTTCTTCAGAGGGAGTTATAAAGGGTACCAAGATTTCGGATACTCCGGACGGACAGATGAATGCAACAGGCGGAGGCGGACTTATGGGAGCAGCAGGAGGACTTGCCTCGGGCGCACTTGAAAGTGCCGGCGGATCGGATGTTACAAATGCGGCAGGCGGTGCAACGGGCGCAGCCGGTGGAGTAACAGGCGCAGCAGGCGGAACAAATCAGCAAAGCTCTGAAGTATATACGGTTGAAATGGTTGGTGAGAGCGATTATGAATTTTTTGTAAGAGCCGCAAAGCGTTTTAATTATGATTTTTTTGTACTCGGCGGAGAATTGATATTCCGTCCGGCAAAGAGTGACACGGCACCATATATGGCACTCGGAGTTAAAACGGGTATGAGAAATATAAATGTTGAATATGATATAACCGGACTTTACGGAAAGGTTGAGGTAAGAAATGTTGATCCCGGAAAGGGTAAGGTTATCTCATCCTCGAAGAAGTCTACAAATAAAATAAGTCAGGGAAGCAAGGCTAAGGGAATAGTCGGAAAGCTTGAAAAAGTATTTATAGATCCGACTGCTTCTTCAAAGGATGATGCATCATATCGTGCAAATTATCTGATAGAGGATATGAGCTACCGCTTCGGTACGCTTGAGGCGGATTTGATTGGATTACCGGAGCTTGTTCCCGGAAGATTTATAGAGATTACCGGCCTGGGTAAGGATGTGGAAAATCAGTTCTATCTTCAGGAAGTAATCCATACTTTCAGCGGAGCGGGAGATTATATCACAAGAATTATCGGAAAGGCTGCAACTATTTCCGAAGGCGGTCTCGGCGGATTGGGAGGCTTAGGTGATGTAAGCGGCTCTATGTCGGATATGACCGGTTCTATATCAGGAGGCTTAGGAGGATTATTCTAAATGGGATTATTTGATGTATTAGATGATATTGCGGAAAGAAATATACAGAAAACCGAAACCGGTGATAATCGTATGTTCGGCGTTGTAATCGGAGAAGTTGTGGATAATTACGACGGTGACCGTGCCGGACGTGTCTGCGTTTCCATACATACAAGGGATTCGGAAGCAAACGTACTCAAATGGGCGAGAGTTGCCCTTCCTTATATGGGAAAGGAATGGGGTATGTATTTCTTCCCGGAAGTCGGAGATCAGGTTCTTGTGGCCTTTGAGGGAGGCAACATCGAAAGACCATATGTAATAGGCTGTATACCTAAAGATTCGGACAAATTTTTAAAGAAGTCAAAGCATGAAAAAAACAAGAAAAAGAGAATAGTTACAAAGAACGGAAATGCCATAGAGATTACCGATGGAACAAATGATGATGATATGGCTGAAGCACCATCGGTTCCGCCACCTTCGGATGCTTCAGGCGGAGTTCCTTCCGCACCGGGCACAGGTGCCATGGAGGGAGATAAAATAGTAATTATGACTGCTGATGAAAAGCACAGCATTACCATGGATGACGGAAAAAATCTTATCGAGATAAAAGATAAGGAAAGCAACTGTGATATACAGATGAAAACCATGGACGGAACCATGAATATAAAGGCTGCAAGAAAGCTAATAATCAAGGTGGGCGAAACTATTACGGTTACAATGAACGGAGATTCGGGAAAGCTTTTGATAGAAGCAAAGGATGTAACGGTTGATTCTACCGGAAAAGTATCCGTATCCGCAACCGGACGAAATGAAATATCGGCAGCCAACGTAAATATTGAATCCAACAGTACCGTTAAGATTAAGGCAAACACAATGGTAACGGTAGAAGGAAAACCTATAAGACTCGGATAAAAATGTGACCGTTTTGTGAGTAAAGTATGATATAATAAACGGGAATACAAAAAAATCGGAATAAGATGAAACACAGAGGATGCAATTAGTTAAACAGGAGAGGTATTATGGCAGAAAAAGAATTTTTGGGACAGGGAATGAAATTTCCTCCGCAAATAAATAAAGCGACAGGCCGGTTTATGACTGTTGACGAAGAACAGAGTGTACGCCAGTCCATATATCTGATACTGATGACTCAGTTGGGTGAACGTCCTTTAAGGGAAAACTTCGGAAGTAATCTTATGAGTTATACCTTTATGGATATGAGTCTTACAAGAATAAATATACTTATCAGAACATTGAAAGACAGGATTTTAAACCAGGAACCTCGTATCGATAACTTGGAAATTACACCGAGTGAAGATTCGGGTAACGGCAGAATAATATTTGATATCGAATATACCGTTTCTGCTACAAATACAAGAGATAATCTTGTATTTCCATTTTATTTGAACCAGGAAACCGAAGTAAGAGAGGATGAACCGGAGAATTATGAGTCTGAGCCAATCGAAGAAATTGAATATTGATACGAGAACCGAAGAAGATATCATGAATGAGGTAGTCAATCTTGCCAAAGATTATGAGACAGGATGGGCTCCTGATGCGGAAAATCCGGATATAGGTTCTGCACTTGCCAATATTTTTGCACATGAGGTAGCTGAAAATATCGACCGTATGAATGAGATTATGGACAGATATCATACCGAATTTGTAAATATGCTTGATATATCTTTGCTTCCTGCAAAGCCTGCAAGCTCAATCGTGGTATGTAATCTGGCAGATGATACGATTCCGGGAGCCGGTATTCCGAAGGGTACCAAGCTTTTAACGGATTCGGAAGAGCCTATAGTTTTTGAAACCGAGCATGGTCTTTATGTAACGAGTTCAACTATTTCATCCGCATTTTTGGCTGACAGAGAGACGGGTGCCATAGTTCCGCTTTTAGGAAACTTCCGTAATCCGGAACTTATTCCGGGTGAAGAGCTTCTTTCGACTTATACAAATACCGAGGGGGCATCAAACCGTGAAGAACTGAAACCGTTTACTCTTTTCGGTGAAAGCGGCGGAATAGACAGAAATGTAGTCGTATTTTATCATCCTACGGTATTTGATTGCGAAAATGATGATATATACGTTCGTATAGATGACGGAGACGAACTTATCGAGGATATAAAAGAAAAACGTGTACGTTTTGCATATCTTTCAGATGAGGGAATCAAGGACTATGTTTATTGCGAACTTCGTGATGACGGAAAGACCTTTGTATTAAGAAAATATGAGCCTAACAGAAAAATAAATGCAGGTACGGAGCAGTACAGTATGCTTCTTATGGTGGCAGACAGGGCTCCTAAAGAATCAAGACGCGTAAAGAGTATTATGTTTTCCGCACATGGAAGACCTGTAGCTGCCGAAAATATAAATAACGGATCAAATGACCTTGATACCGATGTATTTTTGCCGTTTACGGATACAATATCACTTTATGATGATTGCTATATCTGCCATGATAATTATTTTTCAAAGGCGGGAGCCAGGGTTAAAATCAGCTTCGATCTTACATTAAATGAGCATAAAGTAAGCTTTACCGCCGAGCAGGTGGAGGAGAGCTTAAAGGTTATAAAGAGAAAGCCTAAGACAACAACACAGGAAATTCCGGGTGATTGTTTTGTTGAAGAAATAGCACTTGAGTACTTTAACGGAACAGGCTGGAAGAAGCTTCCGACAGACACCGATCAAAGAGGTATGTTTTCAAGTGAAGATAAAGCCGGAAGATGTGAGATATCATTTATTTGTCCTGATGACTGGGTAGAGCAGACAACAGGACCTTATGAGGGAAGATGCATACGTATGCAGGTTGTGAAGTCGGAAAACTGCTATATGCGTCCATGTATACACCATTTTCCGACGATTAGAAATCTCTTGGTTTCATATACTTATGAAAATCATTATGTACACGCTGAAAGAGCAGAAACAATTATAGGAACCTCAAGGAGAGAGATAACATCCAAGCTTAAATCCGAAGAGGGTTATATGACTTTCCTTGCAGGAAGCTATACGGAGGATGCACTTTATCTTGGCTTCTCAAAGCCTATGGAGTCAGGCCCGATAAGTATTTTATTTAATCTTTCGGACAGCTTACAATACGAAGGCTTAAAATGCAGATTTGAATATGTTTCATCCGATGGATTTAAGCCTATGAAGGTGTTGGATTATACGCAGGAATTTACACATTCGGGAGTTATTATGTTTATCCCGCCTGCTGATATGAGACCGCTTGTGCTTGAAGGCAGAAATGCATACTGGATAAGAGTAGTAAGAAGCCGTTTAAATGATGAGGAAAAATATGAAAATCTTCCTTTCGTTGAAAATATATGCCTGAACGCAGTTCAGGTGTCAAATATAGAAACAAGGCCTACACAGTCCTTCTTTGTGGAGGAGGTTAAGCCGGGAATGCAATTTTATCTCGGTGTTACACATATCCTGGATGCGGATGTGTGGGTAAATGAGATGGGACGCCATTCAAGAGACCGAATGATGACGATGCTTGAAGATGAACCGGAGAATGTTATTTTGGAACAGGACAGCATCGGAAACATTACAGCATTTTACAGAAGATGGTTTGAAACGGATCGTCTTGAAACGGCTGAAAATCCAAGAAGTTATCAGCTTGACCGTCTGTACAACAGATTAGTATTCGGAGACGGAATTAAGACATGGATTCCTTCGGTTACGGATGATGAAGCTATAAGATGTACCGTACGTTGCTGCAACGGCCGACAGGGAAATGTAGATGTTGACAGAATAACCGAACCACAGGGTTATCTGATGTATATAGGAAGTATAACCAATCCTATCAAGGCATATGGAGGAAGCAACATAGAAGATCTTGATAAGGCACTTGCAAGAGGTGCAAGTGAATTAAGCAGCAGACGCCGTCTTGTGACTATGAGAGATTATACACGTGCGATATATGCATACTCTGAAAATATAGATCAGGTAAAGGGCATTATAGGTCAGACAAAAAACGGTGAAGGAAAACCGGGAGACCTTACTTTTGTACTTCTTATGAAAGATTATATGGAAGGTTCATATTCATTCCACCGTATAGTGGGCGGACTTACCAATTATCTTCTTTCGCGTTCGGAGATTACGGTTACAGAGAAGTATTTACATGTCGTTGAACCGACATTTGTTGAGCTTTCGGTTTCTGTATGGATAAATGTTATAAATATGGATGACAGCTTCGAGATACAGTCACTTATGCAGCAGGCCTTATCGGAATATCTCAATCCTGTTGAGAGTCCGGGACTTACAATAGGAATGCTTCCGAGACGTTCACAGCTTTTGATGCGTCTTAACAGCCTTAAGAATAAGGCGATAGTAAAGAAGTCCGTTGTAATTGCCAAGTACAGGGACGAAAACGGAGTGCATGAGATGGATCTTGAAGATGTAAAGGTTACACCGTTTATGATAGCTAAAAACGGCGTACATAAGGTACACATTTTGAACTAGTCGATGTAAAGGATATAGGAGAGAATCAGATGCTGGAATATATAAGCAGTGACAGAAAAACCTATGATGAGCGTTACGAGGAAGCTATTTCCCGTATTCCGCTTTATACAAAGGATTGGACCGATTTCAATCCTGCTGATCCGGGAGTGACCATTTTGGAGGTTTTGACCGGATATGAAACTCTGGCGCAGGAGCGTATTGACAGGGTGCCTTTTGAAGTGCGCGAAAATCTTCTTAAGATGATGGGCTTTAAAATCAAAAAGGGAAGACCTGCAAGATTGCTTTTGTCAGCAAAGGGAGTGGAATCACCGGTAACGATTCAACCTAATCACAGATTTGTAATAGGCGATCTGGTATTTGAAACTAACAGAAAAATAGATTTAAACGGTGCCTCAATGACCGGGGTATTCTCAAAAACGGGAAGAGGCTTCAGAAGATGCCGGACCCTTTTGGATAACGAAACAAGAGTGCCGGACAGTATTTTCGGCAAGCATCCTAAGGAGGGAAATGCTCTTTATCTTGTAGCCGACAAGCTGCCGGAACCAAATGATGAACTTATACTTTACGTAGAATTAAATGTATCTGTGGACAGAAATCCATTAACCGAAAAAATGAAAAATCCTTTTGCTGATGTCGCTTTTGAGGTCCTTACGGAAAAAGGTTTCGTACAATGCAAGGTAAGAGATTTTACAAGTGCATTTTTAACGAGCGGTGAGATACGTATACGTATGCCGGAGGAGGCTGCTGTATGGTCAAACGGTTCCAAAGAAAATGATGAAGATAATAATACCGAAAAATCCGATATACCTCCTATGGATGGTTATGTGATACGTGCAATTCTTAAGGAAGCAAATTATGATGTTGCTCCGAGAGTAACAGCCATTCATTCATTCCTTTTTGAGGTATGGCAGAAGTTTTCATTATCAGAAAGTAATACATATCAGAGAGTATCGGATATAGCGTTAAAGACCTCCATAGTGGGCGAGGCATATATAGATGTATATTGTAAAGAAGAAAAGGGAAGTTCTTATCGTAAATATACATATACACCTGCATTTTTTGAGCAAGGTCGTTACTTTACACAGGAAATGTGGGATGATGGTTTTTACCATATAAATTTCAATAAAGAACTTACGGGTTACGGTCCGGAAAAAGTTAAAAACTGTGTAAAAGTTGTATGCTATACCGAAGAGGTTATGCGAAAGTATTCAATAGGAAGAGTTTTAGGCTATGATAATCAATATATAGATTTACCGTTTAATCATCTTGTTTCCGAAGGATTTTCGGTTATAGCAAGACGTGAGGATAAAGATGGCGGTTATATTTATGATTTTGTCCGTCCGGAATTTGAGCAAGAAGGTGCACTTACATATCATCTTCTTGAAAATGACGGAAGAATCCTTATTGAAGATGCAGGTGACTTCATAGGTGCGGAATTATTTCTTGCCGGTATTGCCGTCACACGCGGAAAAGATGGTAATATACGTGCAGGAAATGAATTGCTTTCAACCAAGGCACTTTCAAATACTCCGATTCATTTCTATAATCCGGGACCGGGTACCGGAGGAGCAGAAAGAGAGAGACTTGAGGATGTAAGAAGAAGGTTCCTTGCCGATATGGAAAAGCCGTATACGGCGGTTACCGAAAAGGATTTTGAACAGCTCGTAAAAACGACACCGGGACTTATCATTCATAAGGCAAGGGCTTATATGGATGAAGAAAAAAATATGGTTCGTATAGCCGTAAAACCGGGAAATGACGAAGAATTCCCGAAACTTACGGATTATTATAAAAAGATAATAATGGAATATCTGGATTCAAGAAGACTTCTTACAACCAGAGTTGAGCTTATTTCTCCTGTTTATACAAGAGTAAATGTAACCGGAACGGTATATGTAAGACTTAACTATGATGATTGTGAGAACCAGATAATAAAATGTATAAAAGAAAAAATAGATTATATAAATACCAATAAGAATTTTGGCGACAGATTATCATTTGATGATTGTTTCCATGCCATAGAAATGCTTGACTGTGTAAGAAATGTATATGATCTTTCGATATTACCGCATTCTCTCGCACATGTAAAACTTGTTGAGGCAGATATAATTCCTGAAGATAATTGCTTACTTTATCCGGGAGATATAAAAATCGAAATTGTAACTTATGACAGATAACGGAGGAACGTTATGGAAAGAACTGTTTACAGCATAAAAATGAATCGTTTAAGACAGTCCTACGGAGAAGGCATTTCGATGGATGAAAATGCTGTCATATATCTTGATGAAAATGTGAATGATCACAGACTTTATCTAAAGAGTATTGACGCTGCCGAGGAAGATGCCGAATGGGGAAGACTTTACTTTAATATGCAGCTTTCCGAAGAGCAGGTAATATATATTTATGCTTTTGCATCAAATGATAAGAGTATTACCATAGACGGAGAAGAAATTTTGATAGATGATTTGCTTACTTCGTCAAATATATCAGATGATACCAAAAAGATATATATGAAACGTCCGGGAGCATTGAGATTTGTTGGAAAGAATGATGTGCTTTTATTCGGACTTAAAGGAAGATATCTATTCCTTTCCATAGAAATTATGGGTGAAGGTGATGGATATTTGTCAAGGCTTAAGGTTGAGCGCGGTTCGGATGAATTTATGGATGCTTTTCCCGAAATATATAAGGAAAATAATGATTTCTTCCGCAGATATATGACGGTATTTAACAGCATTTATAATGATTTTTCAGACAATACCGATAAGCTTCCAAAACTTTTGGATTTGGATCAATGTCCCGATATGCTTCTTCCGGTATATGCCGGATGGCTTGGCATAGATGTTCAGGGAGATTTGCTTACACCTGAAACATTAAGGATACTTGTTAAGGAGGCCTATTCAATAAATCGTATGAAAGGAACAAAGGCCTGCTTAAAGAGAATTCTTGAGATAGTGGTAAAAGAACAGTTTCTTATACTTGAGTCAAACCAGATGAAGGAATACGGTGATTCCAAGGCTGAAAAAGACGGTGTGTTTGATGTGACGATTCTTATCAAAAAGCAATTATCGGAAACAGAAAGATATCAGCTTACATATCTTTTGGAACAGTTCTTACCTGTCAGATGTCGTTTGAAGCTTGAGAACTTCAAGGATTCAGGTATAGTTGACAGTCGAATCTACCTTGATATGAATGCTCAGGTGGCAGGAACTGAAAATGCTTCACTTGATGATATGATGACTCTTGACAATTATGTAGTACTTGAAGAATAATAATATTATAAATTATATATTTTAGGAGGAAATAAAAGATGACAATAAAAGAGGTTAAAGGCGATGGAGAAATAGTACTTGAGCTTGAAGGTCGTGTGGATACGATTACTGCACCTGAACTTCAGCAGGCTATACTTGTAGCTTTTCAAAAAGAGAAGAAATTGATTCTTGATTTTACCAATATTGAATATATTTCAAGTGCCGGATTAAGAGCATTGCTTATAGGAGAAAAAACAGCGAAGTCAAAGGGAGGAAGTATGCTTATCACAGGTGCTTCCGAAGCTGTTAAGGAAGTATTTAATGTAACAGGATTTCTTAAAATACTTACATTTGCGTAGGAGAATAATATGGGAAAAGGCAAAATAATATTAGCTATGCTTGTTATCGTTTCGTATATTTTGACGATAGCCGGGTGGTTTTTTGACAGTGAGATGCTTTTTTTTACAGCATTTGGAATATGCTCTGTTTTCCTTCTTGCATTTATTATTGTTGCGTTAAAAAAACCGAAGATTTCGGATGAGGCCGTTGACGAAGAAATATCAACTATTCCTTACATAGAGGAAGATGAATACAATGAAAATGTATACAATGAGAATCCGAATTTTGAAAATGAAGAAGCTTTCTATAATGATATGACAGGTGCAGACAATTCTGTTGTAAATATGGAACGGGCTGAGGATTCGGGTCAAATTGCCGAATATATGGCAAAGATTGATGAGCTTAATTATGAGCTTGAGGAGATGCGGGCTGCATATGGAGAGACCCGTGCCGAATATGAAGCTGCAAGAAATGAGCTTGAAGGTTATAAAAAACGTGAAGCGGCTGAAAAAAATATGGCAATGTCTATTCTTCCGGACAGTATGAAATCAAGAGAAGAATTAAGCACGATAAATATCGTCGATATAGCAAAGAGTGTTGTAAATGAGCTTCATACGGCGGCTTTACGTGCGGGACTTCGAGTACAGGTTTCGTCAGGAGAAGAAAACATATATGTTCGTGCTGACGAAAACCTGCTTAGAGTTTTATTCAGAAATATAGTTGATAATTCCATAAAATATATGAACCGTCAAGGTATGCTGGTCATTACTCTGTCTACGATAGGTGACGACCTTTTTGTGGTTTTAAAGGATAACGGAGAAGGACTTGCCGCAGAGGAGACAGGTCACATCTTCGAACTTAATTATCAAGGCTCAAACCGTATATCCGGAAATGGTCTTGGACTTGCACAGGCCAAGGCTGTTGTAGAATACTACGGCGGAAATATATATGCAAAATCAAATAAAGGAGGAGGTATGGGTATCTATATCCAGCTTCCTACATCATAAATTAAAAAAAAGGAGGTAAAGGTATGTCCATTCTAAATTCCAATTTATCAGATAGGCTTATGGAGACAAATCGACGTGTAAATGCTGAAAACAGGCGTAAGATTGATATTCAGCAGGATCAGGATGAGGACGAAATGGGATATGCCTATGAAGAGCCTCAAAAGTTCGAATTTTTCAATGAAGGCAAAGGTGTTTTTGTTAATAAAGATGATGATAATGCCTTAAACACGGCGAAAAGTGTATTTGATAGGACGGCGATTTTTCATGTAAAAAATGAAGAATAATTATGATGCAAGCAGAAAATAATTCATATTATATGAGGAGATATAGCATTGGCGGGAAGAAAGAAAAAAACAGAAGAATTAGAAGAAAATATCATATCTGAAGAAACAGCGGAGAAACTAACCGAAGAAAAAACCGGAAAAAAGACCAAAAAAAAGGTTGAAAAAAAAGCTGATAACAGCCGTGATATAAAGGAAGAAATACCTGATAAGATTGCCGGAAAAAAGGTTGAGGCTTTTTCGGGTTATGACGAGTATATGCGACATGTATTTCATTGTGTAAATATGTGTCTTTCATCATATATGGAAAACATGAAGCTTATGTTTTCCAACGGACAGGGCGGATATAAGAATGTTCTTTATCCTGATCTGGAGATAGCTTCCGATTCGTGTAACGAGCAACTTGAAAAATATGAACAGATTTACGGTAGAACAAGTGTGGAACCTGATGACGAAGAAGAATCAGGTATGAATTTATTCGGAGCAGATGATGATAGCGAAGAAGAAAGCTTTGACGATGAGCTTCTTTCATTGCTTGGTGCTTTTGCAGAGACCACCGGCGGATCCGATGATGACGATGACGAAGAATTTGATGATGATATGAGTTCACATAGTGGGCGTTCATCAAACAGGGGTGCATTTGATGTTTTGTCACAGCTTGAATGGATATCAGCCTGCGGAGAACTTACATATAAAAATGGGGAAAAAATGCCATTTTATGAGCTTACAAAGAAGCTTGAAATGCATCCTTTCGCATTATTTACTTTTGCCAGCGGTGTTCTTTCATCAACTCAGACGGATTATGCGGGTATCTTCCAGATTATAAATGAGAACGGTAATCTTTCATCACCTACCATAGAAAGTGCCGCAAAGATTTTCTTCGGACCTAATTATTCGATTACAGGCGCTTACGGAGAGATGAGTGAATGTCTTGAGGCGTTGCTTCCTATACTTGATTTAAGAGTTGTATCCGGTATGCCTTTTTCAACTGTTATATCACCGGATAAGCGTATCATTGATTATCTTTTCGGTAAGAATCCTATGCGTCTTGATGAAAATTATACAAGGTTTTTCAAGATGCTCACTACAAAAGAAGAACTTGATCCTATTATGGCAAATGATGGGCAGCTTGAAGCCATGAAGATATCCTATGGCGAGGGTGTACGAATCTTTTCCTATTATGGAGATGAGGGTAGCGGAAGAAAATTCTTTATAAGACATTTTTGTGCAGAGAATAATCTCGGAGCAGTTTCGATAAATTGTAAAAAGCTCTTTGTATATGACTTTAATTTTGTTGAAAAAGCGTTGTGGGCAGTAACCAGAGAGTGTATACTTACTAATTCGTGCTGCTGTCTGGATGAGCTTACATTCAGAGAAGATGAAAAAGAAAAGTTCTACGGATATATGGATTTGGCGTTTAACAAGCTTACTCAGAAATCAATTCTTGTGTTTGCGATTAGCAGAGAAAAGCTAGCCATGAGAGATATAACCAAGGAAGAAGTGACAGAACTTGAAATACCTACGCCAAATAACGAGGAAAGAGAAAAATGCTGGAATTATTTTTCACAGAAATATAAGCTTGATAAGGATGTTGACAAGCTTGAGATGGCGACCAAATTCCTGTTTACGCCGGGTAAAATAAAATCAGCACTTCACAGTGCAAGAAGTCTTGCTACTATGAACAAGGAAATTCTCATTTCACGTGCCACGCTTTTCCAGGGTTGCTATGGTCAGATGAGTTCCGAACTTACGCAGAAGGCAACCAAGATAAAAGCAAACTTCGGTTTTGAAGACATAGTTATGAATAAAGACCAGAGAGAGACTTTGGAGCATGCCATTGACCAGATGAACTTCAGAAAACAGGTTTATGATGGCTGGCATTATACCAAAAAATATCCTTACGGACGAGGATTATCTATCCTCTTGTTCGGGGCTCCCGGTACAGGTAAGTCCATGTGTGCTCAGGTTATCGCACATGAGCTTAATCTTGAGTTATACAGAGTAGACCTTTCAAAGGTTATAGATAAATATGTCGGTGAGACTGAAAAGTCCATATCGATGATATTCAGGGAAGCAAAAAAGTGTAATGTCGTACTCTTTTTCGATGAGTGTGATACTCTGTTTGCAAAGCGTTCCGATGACGGAGGCTCAAATCAGGCATCAAACAATAACAAGACAGCACTTTTGCTTCAGGAAGTAGAAGGTTACGACGGCGTTTCCGTACTTGCTACAAACTACAAGCATAATATCGATCCGGCGTTCTTCAGACGTATGAAATATATAGTTGAGTTCCAGTTCCCGGATGTAGATACAAGAGAGATGCTTTGGCGTACAACCATACCTAAGGATACACCTTTGGCTGAGGATGTTGATATACGTTATCTTGCCGAAAAGTATGAGCTGGTTGGTGGTAATATAAAGAACTGTATTTTAAATGCGGCATTCCTTGCGGCAGCAGATCCTGCTGCAGAGGGACAGGTACATATGGTACATTATCTGCTTGCGGTAAAATACGAGTTTGTTAAGGTTGGTAAAGTATTTACGCGTGCTGACTTCGAACCGTATGCAGATGCTATTTTCGGAACGGAAAATAAGCAATACTAAATGCTTGAATTTTCGACGATGGTTAATTAGATTAATGATTTTGAAACCGGTAGACATAAGAGAACCGGAGGTGACCGCATGGATAATAATTATCAGGAAGTTAAAAAGAAAAAACAAAAAGAAATAGAGGCTATTAAAAAGGCAACCAGAAGTTACGTGCGTCAAAAACTTAAACATATGCCTAAAATAAAAACCTTAAAAAACGGAAATCGTATATATGTTAAAAATAACGACGTAAACGAGATAAAGATTCAGCCTGCAGGTAATAAGGATGCCATCAAAAACCGTATTAAGCCTGTAATTAAGAAAAATGGTTCACAAAAAAATACAGCGGCCGCACTTTTGCAGGAACAGGACGAGAAGATTTTAATAAAGAATGAAGAGATTAAAAATCAAAACGGACCTGTAAAAAATCAGATCAATAATGAAATTGAGCCTGTAAATCAGAATCCGAATCAAATTATTGAGCCTGTAAATAATCAGATTATACCTCAGGACGTACCGGTTTTTGAAGAGCCTGAACAGAATAATGAAATTATTATAAATGAAGCACCAAATGAACAGAATAATATAATCAATGAGCCTGTCGTTCAGGAAAATCCTGAAATACAGGCTAATGGTGTTGGACAAAATGATAATCAGGCAAATGAAGAAAATGATAATAATGAATTTGTTGTAGAAATGAACGGTCAGCAGGTTAATCTTGCAAATATTGACGTCATTGAACAAAATAATGCGAATAATGAAGCAAATAATGCGGATAATGAAGAATTTGTCTTAGAAATAAACGGTCAGCAGGTTAATCTTAATAATGTCGGAGATATCGGAATAAATGTTGAAGATAACGAAGAAGAAAATAATGAAGAAAATATCGAAGAAAATAATCAGATAAATAATGAGGAACAAAACGGAAATATTATCAATGTTCAGGTAAACGTTGATAATAATCAGGAAGCGGAAGTGGTAGCAAATGAGGCTGTCAATGCAATAGCCGGGGAAGAAGAGCTTCCTGAGGCAACCATGAGAGAATTCTACAGCGGAATTTATTATATCCTTACCGGTGTTCCGAAAAATATAAGTGACAATGAGCTTGGAAGAATCACATTGGAAAACGGAAATGCTCATATGTATTTACAAAAAATGGCGATTGATAAACTGAAAAAAGATGAAGAGCGCCAGATGGAAAAAAATAAAAAATTCAGTCAGGTCAAGGATACCGTACGACGTCTTGAAGAACTCAAAAAAGATCCTGACGGAAAGAAGCGTATAAGTGATTTTCTTAAAATGGATTACACGGTATTTGACTCATTTGAAGACATATATCTGGTAATGCATTTTGACAGAATTAATACAGCAATCGAACAGGCTGAATATATAGAAAAAGAAGTACTCCCTGTTGCAAGAGAAAATCTGACCGAAAAAGAATGGACCAATATTAATGCTATGCTTCTTGCGATTCATGATTATAAAAACTATATGAATCTTCGTTTGATGATTATGGCAGACAGTAATTATACATTTGCATTTGAAGAGGAACCTTTAAACGGTGAAGGCGATGCCGAAGCTATAGACAAAAGACTTGAACATTTTACGGAACGAAAGAATTTAAGCCCTGAACAGCTTTCTACGCTTATGCGTTATATTACATATAAGACGGAAAAAGGAAACAATCCACTTTTTTCAATGCATTATGAGATGCAGGATTCAGCTATGCTTCAGCGTATGCAGACCTATGGATATGAGGTTGCTGAAGAAGATGAGATAGATGATGAGGAAATAAATCAGGAAGCCGATGAGATGGAGGCACAGCTCAATGCAGCTAATCAGGCGCAAAATCCTAATGCGGCAAACAGACCTGTCAGACTTAACATTGATCAGATGATTAATGCACTCGAAGGCAATGTGGGAGCCAATGCCGAAGCCGGTGAAGAAGCCGTTGAAGAGGCAAATGAAGAGGTTAATGAACAGAATAATATACCTGAGGTTCCCGAAATACTTTTACCAAAGAAAAGAAAGAAACTTAATTATCTTTTGACAGGTAAGGACGAGGTTCCTGAAGCGGAAGAGAAGATTAAGGTGGACAATCGTTTGGCACTTGCCGAAAGAGCCAGAAAGAATTTTCTGGAATGGCAGCAGCTTGATCCGGATCTTGAGCTTGATACTGCATTAAAGGCGCTTGAAGGATTGACTGCGGAAGGATTTATACTTCCGGATGAGCTTAAATCACTTGTAAAGGATAAATTAAAACCGGGTACATCGATTGAGGCCAAAGAAGAGAATAAAAAGGCTGTTGCGGACGCCATGTATAGAGGAGATGAAAATGATAAGAATCTGCTTCCTCTTGTTTTGACGGAAATATTTATGAATTCGGACTTTACAAAATTTGATTCTGTTGAAGATGAAGATATTGTAAATAATTATATTGAATTAAAGAGTATGTTAAATTATGCATATTCCTTATATGATCTTATAGGTGAAGCTATCGCAAACGGAACCTGTTTTATCTCACAGAAACGTGCGGATAATCTTGCAGCAATTATAGTGGCCTTAAATGAACATAACAAATATTCAAACTGCCGTATCGAAGTTATAAGCAGTCCGTATTTTGCTTTGCTTGATTCCGATGAGGCTCTTGATGAACAGGATGCGGATAAGATTAAGGCCAGATTGCCTAAAGAGCCTGAGGAAGGGGAAGAAAAGGAACTTAATTTATTTATAGAAGGTCTTATAAAGGGAAGAACTTATTATAATAATTTAAAAGGCAAAAGCTTTATGGACCGCGCCAAAGAAAATGATTATACGGATGTGGATAATTATGAAGATGAAACCGAGGAAATGCAGGCTCGCTTTAAAGCTGAATTTAACAGAATAAAAGAAGAGCGTAATTTGTTTAATTCCGTTCAGACTGTTGTTGGAAGCAGACAGGATTATGATACCGTAAAAGCCAACGACGAATTAAGTGAAGAAAGTATTCAAAACAGAGCCGAACTTTCCCAGAGAGCAAAAGAACTTATTGAAGGAATCAATGCAAAACGTCCGGTTCTGCCGCTTAGAAGTCTTTTGGAGACGGATATAGGAATATTTGACACATTTGCAACTGATTCCGGACTTATTGAAAATTTTGAGGAAGCATATACGACAGCTTCACGTTGGATGAGCATACAGGATATGCTTGAAGATGAGGAAGAGATGGCAGAGCTTTCAATTGCCGAAAGACAAAAACTGCGCGGCTTGAAGAATATGCTTTGTGATGCACAGCGTTATATGGTTGAAAAGCTTCGTCAGATAAGCAATCCTTGCTATAAAAATATGCATACAAGGGATGAAATTGCAAATGAAGAGCTTGACAAAGACGCATATAATCGTCTCAGTGATAATTTCAGGAATGATAATAACGACCTCATGACATATGTGACATTAACGGGTATGCTTGTTCAGTCACCTTTCCTTGCAAAATATGCAGGAAACGGTGCGGCAACGTTAAATGCTTATGTGGAAGAAGAAACTGCTATTGATGATAAGGCTTTGCTTGAAGGTGAAGAACAAAAGGGAACTACAAAGCTTGCACAGAATTCGGTTGCATATCTCCTTGGCGGAGAAGAGGGATTAAGAAACCTTGACAGAAAAGATTTTGAAAAGGGTTCAAGTGTAAGAAAAGAGATATCCCAAAATGCAAGATTGAATTTCAATCATGCAATGCAAAATGATTATAAGAAAAATCTGGCTATTACAAAGGCCTACAATTGTCTTGATATTTTTGAGTATACAAAATATCAAATTGACAGCAAGATGCTTAATGTAATTTATCCGCAAATAAAAACCGGAGATACAGAAGATGATATTAAATTCAACATGTCGCTTCTTATGAATCTCGGTGCGGAAAATAAAGATACCAGAGGCGCATTTTATAAATCGATGGTTGATGGTTTCATGGCTGTTGACTTAACAAAATTTGACAGAACCGACGATGATTATCTGGCAAATAATTTTGAAGAGCTTAACGCTATAGGCTTGCAGGCTATCACCTTTTCCAATGAAGATTTAATTAATACTTTTTCAAAGAACGGATATAAAATATCTGCACAAAAGAAAAATAATCTTTTGGTGCTTGCAAAGTGCATCAGGCAATATGTTAATTTCATGCGTGCACGTATGGTAATTATCAAGCATCCGTATTACTACAATATTTTCAGGGATGAAGACAGTAATAAAGAATATGATGTTGATGTCTTATCAAGCCGTCTTGAGAAGGCTTCGGAGCAATATGAAATACCGCTTAAGAAGTGGACAAAGGATTTAAATGAATTACAGGCTTCCGTTCCCAGAAAAACTAAAGAAAATAAAGAATATTTACAGCAGCTGATAAGAGCACTTACTTCTGATTATTCTTTAGAGGAACGTTCCAAGAATATGAAGGAAAGACTTTTGGATAATGGCTTTGAGGATATCGCTTTCGGCAATTATGATGAGGATAATAAGGAAAATGAAGCATATCAGCAGGAACTCGAGGAAGATAATTTCGTATTTGAGACATTTGCGGAAAGAAAAGATATGCTTGTTACCAATATCTTAAAGGATATAACAATGGGTGACGGTTCCATGAGCCTTGAGGATTTTGCAAAGCAGCAGGAGGGCTCGGGAGCAAGAAACGAAATTATAAACAAGGTAAGAAAGCTTCCGGATTTTGACAGCATCGAGCCGAGGATTCTTCTTATGGATCTTTTTACGGATGATAATGATCTTATAAAGGAATTTCTTGACCTGGATTTATCCGAATTTGATAATCTTACGGATGAAAAGCTTATTGAAAAATATACTGATATAGCTGCATTGTGCGGTTTGGAAACAGTTGTTGCGCCGGCACTTACAAGACTTAAGGAAGCCGAAAAGGTAGAGGACAGACCTTTGACCACAACCGTTGCGGCCGTTGAAGGAAGACTTAATATGTTAAGGGATGCAAGAGAATATGTTCTTGCAAAGCTTTCGGTTATGCGTGATATAAATTACGAGAAGCATTATAATGCATCATTTATGGATTATGATGCTGACCGTGAGGGCATGGAAAGAAAGATAACCGAAAAAGGTAAGATTATCGGTGAGGACGGAAGAGCATATCTTCGAAAGATTGCCATAGCAAAGAGTACTCCGTTTATGGCTAAATATACCGGCTCGGGCAAGGATACCGCAGCGGCATATGCAACACAGCAGGAGAATGATTTTTATAAAAAAGCCGAGTTTAGAGGCGAGGGTGAAACGATTGAACATCGTGGAGACGAAAATAATCCCGAAAATATGGTTGCACCATATGAGGCTCCAAAGAGTATAGACGGCGAACTTGAATCCAAGTCTATGGAGGGACCGTTGAAAGAGCTTCTTACGATGTTTGGCTTAAGCACATACAAAAAGAGAATTTATGAAGAAAAACTGGACGAGGATGCAGGCTTCTTTAAAAGAACAGCCGTCAAGCTTAATTTAAGCACCGGCAAAAAGACGTATCAAAGAACCGAAGATACTGCTTTGCCTGATGATGTGATGAAGGATCTGGAGCCTGTTAAGGAACAGATAAAAATAATATTCGATTTCCTTAAAGGAGAATTACATTATCAGGACGATGCTCTTTTTGACAACGAGCTTTCTTTACTGCTTAATCATTTTGAGGTACTTGATGCTATATGCGCGCAATATCTGACAGGCAGGGGAAACAAATCCTTCGGAGATATGGAACAGGATGTCAGAAGAAAGGTTCGAAGGGTAAGAAATATAGCCGAATATGCACTTAACCAGACCTTTACCAGTGCGCGTATGAGTCGTATATATTTCAGGCAGCAGGATTTTTCCGGCAGAAGAATACCTTGGAAAAATGTATATTATTATGCGGAACAGCCTATTGTATGGGAACAGGGATTAGTTCCGTATAACCAGATAAATGATAAGCTTGACAGGGATAAGCTTGAAGTGGCAAAGGGCAATAAGCCGCCGCGTACACGTCTTAAGACCTTTACGGACAAGGATAATGCATTTGATAAAGTACAGCATTGGATGAAGATTTTCTCGGAGTGTAAGCCGGATGAATCGGTTGCACTTGACAGAGAATTATCCATAAAGGAGATGGAGCGTATAGAAAAGCTTATTAATACGACCAATATGAGAGCTTCTCAGGGCTTGCCGGATGATTCGGAAGACTTTATACGTGCCTGCAATGATATGATACATGCTTTTGGTGTTTCAAACGGGCGTGTTATGAAATATATTAACAATATGAAACTCGAAACAGACGATGACAGGACACAGAAGGAAATGCTTTCAAACGTAGCAGCCTGTTTCCAGGGACACATTGTTTTATATGACAGTATTAAGGACAAAATACCGGATATTTACGAGACGATAAAAAATGATCCGGAAATAGATAATATAAGCGATGTTTTCCGTTCCTGGCTTAAGATAAAAGATGAGATTGAGAAAAATGAAGCAAGAAAGCTTCTTAAAGGACAGGCGGCACTTATGTATGCCGGAGCCGGTTCGGAAGGCAATAATAACAATAAATAGGAGTAAGGCATTATGTATGGATATGGGGATTACTTTGATGAGACTCTTATTAAAAAAGCATATAAGAATGTGGGGGAGTCATTAGACGAATATGTAAAATTAGCTGAGCTTATACTTGAAGATTATGCAGGATTGAAAGGCCTTGGTACGGAGGAAGGGCTTTTCTCCCGGGGGTTGCTCATATCCGAAGAAGAGATGAAGGAATACTTCGTGAATCATCCTGCGCTCAGAGATAAGGATGCATATTTTTATATAATGGGAGATATGGTAGAGCAGGCACTTTATCATATAAAAAGCAGGGAAGAAGCCACGGAAGATAAGAAAATTTTGCCGTTTTGCAGCATAAGGGAAAGCTTCGGGCTTACGGATCCTATGCTTGTTGCGCTTGTTTTTGCATATCTTTCACATAAAAGCCGCGGTTATGAGCGGATATTTGGATTTTTACAGGACGACATAGATAGCACGGAGCCCACAATAGGGCTCGTGCTTTCCGTGTGTTCAAGAGTATTTTCGGAAAATGTACCGTCTCCGTATGATTTTATTTCAGAAAAATCGGGCCTTTTCGGTTCTTTGTTTATGTCAGAGGGTTTGGATGAAACCTATCCGCTTCGTTCGAGGCTTATACTCACGCGTGCAGCTCTTGCATATATTGACGGAAAGAATTCTGTTTCCGATACGGAACAAAAAATTTTGAAAATTACAGATATGAAAAATGAACCGGAGTTCTTTGCCGAAGAGACTAAGGCGGTTACCGCTCTGCTAAATAATAAGGACAGGCTTTCGTGTATATATTTTGAGGGAAAGGATGAAGCTGCCGTAACACATATCATATCCAAGGCAGCAGAAAAGTGCAAAAAGACATTATGCACATTTTCTTTATCAAAAATAAAGGATTCGGAAGCAGATGATATAGCTGAGGCTGAGGAAATGCTTGCTTTCTTCGGACGCATGGAAGGCATTTTTGTTCTTGTTTCCGAAGTGGACGAGGATGCTGTTAATGATGCATTTTTATTGAAATTAATTAACAGATTTATAAAGATAAATGAAATTTCACCGATTCTTCTTTCGGGAAGCGAAAAAACTCCGGATATGCTTAAAACCGGAAGAGCCCTTGGAGAACCGGTACTTCATATAGCGGTTAAGGCACCGGATGTGAAAGTAAGAACCTCTCTTTGGGATTACTTTATGAAAGAAGAAAAACTTTCAAAGGAAAAAGGCTTTTCAAGTGAAGACCTTGCGGATTGCTATGAAATAGGCTACAAGGATATCAAGGCTTCCGTAAAACAGGCAAAGATAAATATGCTTGTTAACGGTTTGAAAAAAGTGGATAAAGACGTGATGGTGGAGGCTTTAAAGGGCATAGGAACAGTGAACTTTAATGGGCTTGCCAAGGAGGTAAAGACGGTTTATACATGGGATGATTTATGCATAGGCAAGGAAGAAAGCAGGATATTAAAGACAGCCTGTGATAGATATAAGATTAAAAACAGGATAGGAGAAAGTTGGGGAATAACAAAAAAGAATGCTTACGGAAACGGCGTATCGGTTCTTCTTTACGGACCGCCCGGAACAGGAAAAACCATGTCGGCGCAGGTTGTGGCACGCGAGATAGGACTTCCTTTATACAGGGTGGATACCTCACAGCTTTTTTCGAAATACATAGGTGAAACGCAAAAGAATTTAAATGCGGTATTTGATGAAGCCGAAACATCAAATGTGATATTGTTTTTTGATGAAGCGGATGCGCTCTTCTCAAAAAGAACGGACGTGGAAAGTTCAAATGACAGACATGCCAATCAGGAGATAGCATTTTTGCTTCAAAGGATTGAAGAATATAAAGGTATGAGTATTCTTGCAACCAACTATTATTCGGGATTCGATAAAGCATTTGTAAGGAGAATAACCTATGCCGTAAGGCTTGAACAGCCTGATTACGAAACAAGACTTTTGCTTTGGAAAAATACCCTTCCTTCGACCGTTCCTACGGAGAAGGACATAGATTATGAATTTTTGGCAGAAAGCTTTGAACTGACGGGAAGCAATATAAAGGCTATTCTTTTATCCGCGGCTTATATGGCAGGTGCCGAGGATAAAAAGCTTTCCATGAGCTATATAGTAAGAGCGATGAAGTATGAATTCGATAAGCTCGGCATGATGCCGGACTCAGGTAAATTCGGACAGTACGCAGCATATTTGTATGGATAAAAAAATATTTTTGTATGACTGTTTTGTGATATTTACTATAATATAATTGCTTTATATAGGAGCATTTTAAATGCAGATAAAAAAACTAACAAATGACTTATTTTATATGATTCGTCCGATGGTAACAAAGGATGTTTATATGCATCTTATAAATAACGAAGCTGATGTACTTTGTGCATGGGAGCTTGATAAAATCAAGAGAAAGCTTGAACCAATCGGAACACTTGTTTATTCATCGGCTTATTATTCTTATGATGATAAGAACAATGAAATCATGATAGAAAGCATATATGTTGCGGAAGATTTCAGGAGGCAGGATATAGGTCTTATGCTATTAAAAGAGATGGAAAAAACGGTATACGATATGGATGGTATCAACGGATTATCTATTAACATACCTATACCGGAATTAGAAAATGAAGCGTCTCTTTTTATAAATAATGGATATGAGCACCGGGTGGATGGAAATATTATTTATAAAATAAATGCTATGGATATAAGTAATATTCCTTTCTTTAGTAAAATTAAAAAATTTAAGAAAAGATACAATGTATCTGCTTTTAACAAGGTTACAAGGCTTGAGCAGGGTAAACTTTATAAATTGTTTGATAACGGAGTTTACGAGTGGCTTAATCCATCAACCTACGGCGGAGTATTGCAAAATGATTTAAGCTTTATGGTGATAAAGGATAATAGTGTCAAGGGATTTTTGGCATCTTCGCTTTATCCTGAGGGGGAGCTTTATCTTGGAGGCATCTATGTAGATAATAAGGACGGAATGATGGTTGCCGCGCTTCTTAATGAGCTTGCTGATTCAATTTCCAGGCGTCCGGATATCAAAACGATTATATTTGCGGCAGCAACCGATGAAGGAGATAATCTGACAAAGCATATCCTTAAGGATTATAATGGTAAATATTGGGTGCAGGTAATATCCAATTTTTATAAAAAGCTTGATTAAATATAATTAACTATAAGAAAATTGTTATGAACAGATAATAAATGAAAATTCAGAGACGGAAGTAATGATGAGGTAAAATAATATGGGAAAAGGAACAGAAATTTATAAGGAACAGCAAAAACAACAGGATTTATTTAAGCAGGATACATTAGAGGAAAATGCGTTTAAGACAGAATATAAAAATCTTTCCGGGGCAGATGGTTTTTCGGGAGATCAGGAATCACAGGACTTTGCTAAAATATCATCCATACCGGAGCCGGCGGTTAATAAAAATGACGGGGTATTCAGATTTTTTCAAAAAAAGTCTCGTACTTGAAAAATAAATTGCAGTAGATGTTAGGAGGAGACCTCAATAATACATAAATATATTAATCTTACTTAAATTCGGTTGCGGTATCAGAAAGGACGGTTCTCTTACTCCGCTTTTAAGAGGGAGAGTAGACAGCGCACTTGACTTTGAGAAGGAGCAGTTTGAAGCTTCGGGAAAGCGTGCCGTTTTTGTACCTTCAGGCGGTCAGGGAACAGATGAGGTAATCCCAGAGGGAGAGGCTATGGAGAGGTATCTTTGCGAAAAAGGAGTGCCTAAAGAGCGCATTCTTCGAGAAGATAAAAGTGTCAACACCTACCAGAACATGCAGTTTTCTAAAAATGTAATTGAAAAAAACTGTGGGGATGTGACAGATAAAAGGATTTCCTTTGCCACAACTAATTATCACATCTTCAGGGGATATATTCTTGCAAAGAAAAACGGATTTTATGCAGACGGAATATCTGCTAAAACAAAGATGTATTTTTATCCAAATGCGTTTTTACGTGAGTTTGCAGGATTGCTGATGGATAGAAAATGGAATAATCTGGCTGTGGTGATTATTATTGTCCTGTTTTTTTGGCTTATATGATTGAACATCCTTCAAAAAAGAACGTCCTTCGGGAGATTCTTTTATTATACTTCATTTGTTGGATATTTGTTGGACGATGTGTTGTAAAATATAACAAGTTTTTTATGTTTTATGACAATTATGTGACTTTTCAAATGTTAATATATTGCTAAATACATAAATAATAAATAAAAGGAGTATTTGCCATGGATAATAATTACATTTACAAGGAAAAGGAAGATAAATTAAATTCCAAATTTGAAAACCAGCAGATAGACGAGTTTCTTAATGAAGAAGTTCAAACTGCTTTTGATATGGAAAAAAAGCATATTGGTGCAGCCGATCAAATGCTTAACCTAAATAAGACCGAAGAGGATGTTATGAACATCTCTAACCTCCTGACCAATATGAAGAGCGGCAAATATGAGATTGAAGAAAAGGAAGTAAAACAGGCTAAGCTTGAAGCAGTTCAGGGACGCAAGCTTTCACATCTTATGTTAAATGATCAGAAGCTTACCGGTGACAGTGAAAAGATGGACAAGGTGAAAACTGCCCTGGCTGATCTTGAGCTTGTAATGACCACAAAGCAAAGACATGCGCTTACTGATAAACAGATAGATATGTTGCAGAGCCATTATGAAAATGCCATAAACGCCTGCAGGCTTTATTGTGATACTAAAAATCCATGGACTCCTACGGGTAAACGCCGTAAGGCGAAGGTTAAGGCAACCTTAGAGCGTTTATTGGTTGAATCTGATACCCTTGAGCTTGGACGAATGATTGTTAAAAGTGATGGAAGTGAGGCAAAGGAGATAAAGAGCGGTATGCAGCTTTTGTCTCTTACTGCAATTCAAAACCTCGCTGATAAAATGGTTGTAAAAAATAAGAAAAAAGCAATTGTAGATGAGATTGATAATATTGCAGATTTAAAGTCGGAGGTCGATATAAAGGCGGATGCATATAAGCCAATCATTGAACAAAAGAAGGCTTTATCTGAGATGAAGCAGATTGAATATGAAAAGATGAAGGCTGATTATGATGCTCTTTATAAGCGAAAGGACGAGGTTGAAAAAATAGGCTGGTTCAAGCTTCAGTTCGGTGGAGATGCAGAACTTGATGGTGCATATCAAAAGCTTAAGGATATGGAGGCGGAGCTTGAAGAAGCAAAGTCGGATTATGATTTTGCAAAGAGTGAGCTTAAAAAGCTTGAGAACCAAAAGACTTTATTTGATAAGTCTATTGAATTAAAGAAAAACGAATATAAAAATGCA
>DFDU01000040.1 GCA_002369325.1 Lachnospiraceae bacterium UBA3820 | reverse complement strand
TACCCTGTTCAAGTGCCAAATCGGCAGTAATAAGTGAACCGCTTTTTTTCCTTGCCTCAATCACCAAAAGTCCGTCTGAAAGCCCGCTTATAATTCTGTTTCTGACGGGAAATTGTCCCGCATTTGGCGGTGTCCCAGGTGCATATTCGGAAATTATCGCTCCTTTTTTCGACATTTCAAGATACAAATCATAATTTTCTTTCGGATAAATAATATCAATACCACATCCCAATACACCTACCGTATAACCGTTTCCCTCAAGTGCTCCTCTGTGTGACATTCCGTCTATTCCAAGAGCAAGTCCGCTTATAATATTTATTTCCTCTTTGGCAAGCTCTCTGGCGAACATCCGCGCAAGCTCTCTTCCGTAAATATCAGATGTTCTTGCTCCGACAATTCCTATGTTCATATTATTTATATTTAATTTTTTACTTAATATACCTTTGACATATAAGATATTTGGATAATCGTACAAATTCATAAGCTTTTCAGGATACAACGCATGGCCGGGATATACAATATCAACATTCATCCCCAAAAGCATATCCCGTAATTCTTTTGCATAGCCAAAGGATTTTGAATTAATTATATAACCTGCTTTTTCCTCTCCGATTATTTCGGAAAGTATCTGTTTTGAAGCTTCGTAAATATCTTCTATGCTTCCCAATTCCTGTATCAATTTTCTTTGACTTGCAGCCCCGACACCGCCTATATTGTTAAACCATAAATTTAAAATATCCTTATCTTTTGTTGATTCATTCATTTATTTCACCTCCCTTACCGTATACATTAATTGAATTATAATAAAACAAGGCTTCCTTAAGATGAATTATCTCAACATTCTCTTTTTTGTCCATATCGGCTATGGTTCTTGATAATCTTAAAATTCTGTTTATGCCTCTGGCAGAAACAGTCTTATCCTTAATATTTTGCTTGAGAAACTCTTCTGTTTCATAATTTAAACATATATACTTTTTTATAAGCTTTCCGTCTAATTCGGAATTAAGATATATCTGTTCGTCTGCATATCTTTTTCTTTGTGTTTCTCTTGCTTCAATTACACGATTTCTTATTGTTTCGGAGTTTTCTTCCTCCCTGTCGGAAAATATTTCTTCGTACAAAACAGGTTTTACATCCATTTTTATATCTATTCTATCCAATAAGGGTGCACTGATTTTTTGCTGATATCTTTTAATTTGATAAGGCGTGCATGTACATCTGTTTAAATCGGGATAATTTCCGCACGGACAAGGATTCATAGCCGCAACAAGCATAAAATCCGCCGGAAAAGAATATGCAGCCTGAACTCTTGATATATAAATTTTCTTATCCTCCATAGGCTGACGCAATACTTCAAGAACATTTTTATTAAATTCGGGAAGCTCGTCCAAAAACAAAATACCGTTATGCGCCAATGTAACCTCTCCCGGCTTCGGAACAGCACCTCCTCCTATCAACGCATGATTTGAAATGGTATGATGAGGTGAACGAAACGGCCTTTTAGTAACCAGCCTGTTTGTTTTGTCAAGCATTCCGCTTATGCTGTATATTTTTGTAACCTCAATGCTTTCCTCAAACGAAAGTCCAGGCATTATGGTAGGAAGTCTTTTAGCAAGCATTGACTTACCTGCACCTGCAGAACCTGAAAGAAGGACATTATGAAATCCCGAGGCCGCTATCTCCATTCCTCTTTTTAATACCTTTTGGCCTTTAATTTCATTAAAATCACATTTATAATCAGGTATATCATCTGCAAATTCATAGTCCATGTCATCATATGGGGCTATATTTATATTTCCCTGAATATAATCAATAGCCTCGGCCAGCCTGCTTACTCCTATAACTTTTAAGCCCTTAACCAGTCCTGCTTCATTTACATTTTCTTTCGGAATAATACAGGTATCGATTTCTTTTTCATAGGCGCTGTAAACCATCGGAAGTATTCCGTTTACCGGCATTACACTTCCGTCAAGACTTAACTCTCCTATTATAATTGTTTTAGATAAATCCAACACGGAAATAATACCCATAGAAAGAACTATGGATATTGCTATGGGTAAATCAAAACCCGAACCGTATTTTCTTATATCCGCCGGGGATAAATTGATTGTTATGCGCTTAGGCGGAAGATAATATCCTGAATTTTTAAGCGCAGTTCTGACTCTCTCGCCGGCTTCCTTTACTGATGAGGAAAGATAACCGACTAAATTGAGCACAGGCAGACCGTCATTGATATCTGCCTCCACTCCGATCATGGCACCGTCTATGCCTGTTACAGTGCCTCCAGTGACCTTACTAAACATAATTTTTGCTCCATTTCTACCTCTCCGGAGCATGCCAAATATATTATTAAATAATAATATTCAATAAATCCTGTTGCTTATTCAAGCATATTTCGAATTTCCTGCATTTTATAATCCATGGCGGTTACCATATCCGCACATTTTTTAAGCTCCTGGGCAATTATTTCAGGATGTTTCAAGTTGTCCTTCTTATACTTAAGCTTATGATCAAGACTTGCCCAGAAATCCATAGCTATGGTTCTAAACTGAACCTCAACCTTCATATATTTTTTCTGATTTGATAAAAATATCGGAACTTCAACTATAAGATGAAGGCTTCTGTAACCGTTTGATTTGGGATTTCTTATGTAATCTTTAACCTGAACGACATTTATATCATCCTGCTTTGACAGCAATTCCGATACAGTATATATATCTTCCGGGAAAGAACAAATAACTCTTACTCCGGCTATGTCGGTAAGGTTGTTCTCAATATTTTCTATGGTTATTTCAAGATTCTTCTTTCTCATTTTTTCGATTATGCTTATCGGCTTTTTGATTCGGCATTTAATCGACTCAAACGGATTTCTGTTATGCTGTAAAGCAAACTCTGAATTAAGAACCTTTAATTTTGTTTCAATTTCCATCAATGCACATTCATAATACATCATCAATATGATAAAAGGCTGCATATTCTTTAATGCCGCTTCGGGATTCTCCGAATTCATCAAAAGTTCCATGCTCATTTCATCTGCTGCCATACTCATAGTAACCACCTCACGAAATCTTCCCTGATACCATCCGGTATCGATAAATCTAGCACCTGCAAAGCAAAATATATGCACTTAAAAGTAATACAAGTACTATCACAAATTCACAAAAACCACTTATAAAATATGATATAAGTATTCCTATCGCCATAAAAAACATGGCATATCCTATCAAAGCTCTCACCGGGCATCACACAAATTTTATATTTATTTAAAATATATGCCCGATCATTGGAAATAAGAATAAATTTATATTCTTTCCTCTTTGCCTAAATCATCAACAGCTTCGGCAACTGCTGCTTCCTCAACAGGATTTTTCTTGGATACAAGACTTGTTATTCTGTTAACAACCTCAGGCACGGCATCAAATATCTTTCCTACAGTACTCTCACTCTGATTAGCGGTAACAATCTTTGCATATCCGTTCTGAATAACAAGAACAGCAGAAGGTGACATCTTACCTCCCATACCGCCGGCTGCCGAATTGCTTCCTTTTTCTTTTTTTGCGAAAGCACCTGCCGCAACACCAAAGTTTACATCCACGAGAGGAAGTATAATTGTATCACCAATCTTGGTAGGCTCACCAACAACAGTTTTTGTTGACATAAAAGAATCCATACCTTTAAATAATGAAGCTACTGTCTGATTAAAATTATTATCCATTTTATTATATCCTCCTGAAAATTATATTTTTCTTGCCATCTTTATCGTTTGCCAAATATATCTCTTTAGCACTATTCTTGCTATATAACCAAGAATTATTCGTCCCTTAACCGTAACATCTCCCTCAAGCACCTTTTCGTAAAAATCCGGATATACAGAGAAATGTTTTTGGTATACAAAAGGCATCAAGCTCAAATATCCTGTAACCTGTCCTGTGGTACACGGTTCATCAAAGCCATACCTTACATATCCTTTAATCTTTTTAGGGGCTATATGTTTAACCAGGCCTACAAGATATTTTTTTATGTATTCCCGGGTTTTAACCGTACATTTCATATTCCAGAATTTTTGAAAGCGATTATATTTTTTTTCAATCGCCGCTTTCTTTTCCGAAATGGCATTAACCTTTTTCTCAAGCTTTTGATAAAGTGTTTCTTTTACCTCTTCCTCGGATTTACCTTCAAGGTCTTCAACTGTCTTTTTGGATTTTTTGAATAATTTTTTAATTCTTCCGAAGAGTTTCTTTTCGTCTTCATCCAGGGTTTCTTCATCGCCCCACAGATCATAGGCAGTCAACTCATCATCAGAATCATCCTCAGATAAGGAAGCATCCGTTTTTTCATCCGTAAACAAATGTCCGGAATTACTTTCTGATGCTTGATTTGATTCGGAAACAATTTCCGCAGGCTGAAGTTCATTTGATGCTTCAGCTTGTTGCTCAGGTTGAACCTCCGATTGAACAGACTCCTCATCCCGAACCGATTTTTTGTTTAATTTCTTCTTTTTTTCTTTCTTAGGCTTTCCCTCTTTGCCACCTACATTAAGTTTTATACCAAGAATCCTAAGAAATGTATCCAGCTTTTTTTCATTTTTTTCAAAGATAATATTGACACTTACTATTAAAAACCGGACCTTTGCCACAACACTTACATCATCATCGAATCGGGCAGCGATCTTATATCTTACCGGTGCAAACAGCACAATCAGTGTAAGTAAAAGAATCAGTCCAAGTATAATCGCAAGAATCATCAAGATTATCTTTATTATAACCCATATTATATGCAACATACTCAATCCCTATATTTCAAAAAATCTTCTTGTATCAAAGTCTTCACCGGCATCATACATATCCTGTACGATATCGCGGACAACTTCATTGGCATCATCTTTGCTTTTGGCAACTCCGACTATGTATATCTCGTCACTTATTTTCTTATAGAATTTTCCGAAAAGATTCTTGTATTCATATATATCAAGCAATCCGTCCGTTATAAGAGGAAGTGTAACCACATAAATACCGTCAATCTTACGCTTATGTCTTAATTTTTTTAAGATTTTTTCCTTCTTTTTGTCCTTAAAGCCTTGTACATAAGGGGTATCGACTACCTTCATAAATTCACCCCCGGATTAAATATCTTCTTCAATCATCTCACATATAAGCTTATTGCAGGCTGTAAGCTCACTCATATCTTTGCAGCCCGAAAGCGTATAATCAAAATAATTTTTAATTTCCTGTTTTGAATTAAGGAAAATAGGCATAGCCGAAAGTATTTTACACATGATACTTCTTACGGCATATTTTCCGCAATCCGCAAAAAGCTTTGTAAAATCTTCTATAAGCTTATCTTTTGTTTCTTCATAATAAGCATCATCAACCATATCGCTTTCATTTCTTTGTTTTTGCTCAACATCAATAAACAAACTGGTTGAAAGAAGCTTGCTTATCTTATCAAGATCATCAAATTCATCCTTAAGCCCAAGTTCTTCAACGCTTTCCTTCTTTCCTACATATATATCATCAAAGGATGCTTCAAGCGGCATAATACTCTCCGTAACATCTTCCTGAGCTCCCTCAAGACTTACAAAATCATCCATAAGACTTTCCGAAAGGCTGTCAAAATCCGAAGAACTTATACAGGAATCAACAATATTTTCAGCAGCCTTATATGCAGGATGACTTGAATTTGCTTCATATGCCTTATCAATCGTCAAAAGAAGTGTATAAATATCATTTGCAATTTCCTGCATTAATATGTAATTTGAAGCTTCTTCATTGATTATAGCAGCTGCATCTTCCAGTCTTTTATATAATGTATCGAACTCTTCTTCTGAGAGCTCTTTATAATCAGCCGCTTCAAGGTCTGTAAAAACATGATACAGGAAAGGATACTCCGTCTCAAATCCCTTCGGCTTTATTATAAGCGCCGAGGTTCTGAGCATATCGCAAAATTCATCCAATGACGCCTTTTCTCCACCCTTATAAAGTGCAAGTGTATTATTTACAACATCATAGAACTTATTTTTTGTCATTCTAACAGGAAGCTGAGCCATAAGAAGCTGTAACTTACTGTTTATAAGCATCTTGTCCGATTCGTTAAATACATATGAATACATCTTGTCCGAAAGCAGGTCAATGTCAACATCTTCAATTTCATTTTTAACTTTTGCTTCAATACGATTGAGAATATATTCATAAATCTCATATCCGTCGGTATATGAGGTAAGAATCTTCATTTTATATTCAATATTTTCTCTTATCTGCTTTATTGCGGTAAAAGCTTCTTCATCAACCGGATTTTTCCTGATGATATTGTTATCGACAAGTCTTTTCAACACATCAAAATATTTACATACATCCGTATTTTTGTCGGTCATTTCGGATATTATTTCGCACATGGTATAAAAGTTCATACTCATTTTGACCATTGAATAATAATTATATTTTTCGAAAAGAAGCTTTGAATATTCCTTTATATTTTCTTCTTTGTTGATATCACTTTTTATCTCGCCTATAAGTTTTTTAATGCTGCTCATTTAGTTTAGTCTCCGTTATGTTTTTATTTGATATGTTCATGCGTATAAATATGATCGTTGCAATATTCATAGTTTCCGTTACATTTCGTACAGAATCTGAATACCAGCTCGTCACCGTCTTTTTCCGTCTTGCCGCATATAGCACACTTATGTCTTGTTATGCCTTCAGGCATCTTCTTTTCTTCTCCGCCGTGCTTTCTGCCGACATAATCGCTCATATTATATACATTATCGCTGTTTTCCCGCTTCGCAAATGCAGGTTTTTTTCTTTTTTTCTTATCTGCCCCGTAAAAGCTAAACGAAAATCCACCGCCCCTTCGAAGGCTGTATTTTTTAAATACATTGTAAAAGAAAAAGAAAAATGCAAAATTAACAATTATCAAAGCCCTAAGCGTTGTAATCGGATATTTAAAATAGTAATATAACCATACCGCAAAATCTATCGCCGCAATATATTTTGCCTTAAGCGGGAATAAAAACATAAACAATATTGTACTATCCATATATGCCATCGCAAAGGCAAAGAATATACTTGAAGGAACCAGCCAGTTAATAAATGTTCCTCCGTATACTACTTCCGTCAAGCTTGATACATCGTCACTTTTTACAAAATAGTAAAACAAGCTTACTCCTATTACGGTAATAAAGTTAAGAATCATAGAGCCCAGCATATATAAATTAAACATAAATGTTCCCATACCGCGTTCGGCAGAACTTCCGATAAAATAAAGGCATACCAAAGACAACACCGTCCATTCATCAAACTCGGAAGGTGCGGTAAATATCCATGTTATGAGTCGCCAAAATTCATGCTTCTCAAACACCTGATACGGAACCAATATCAGCTTCATATAAACATCCGGTGCCGCAACGGATAACAGATAGTTAAATGCGAAAAGCAATGCTAAAACAAGCGGCAGATTTCTAATAGAAAATTTTCCAAATTTTTTTTCAAGCTTGTACAAGAATTTCATAATATTTTGTCCTTAATGATAGTTTATTTTAATTAGCGTATATGCATCTAACGTCGATGCATACACGCTAATATTATATCTTAATTTGATATAAATGACAAGGAAAATCAGGCATTATTTTCAGGTGGTATTCTTATAATCGTTCCGAGGGGAATTCGCATATTAAGAAGCTCTTTATTATATTCAATAAGACTTCCAATATCCGTTCCTGTTTCTTCCATTATGCTCTTTAATGATTCTCCCGTTCTTGCGGTAAAATATCTGCGTTCCTCCTTTTCCTCATAAATTTCGGTAGGTACGCATATTTCATCTCCCGGTTGCAAATTATAAACGTTTACGTACGGATTTTCCTTCAAAACATCCACAAGTCTTACGCCGTACAGCTTTGATATCTTATACAAAGTATCTCCCTGCACAACCTTGTGAATGGTTCCTCTGCATTTCTTTTCCATATTTTTCCCCTTTTTGATTATTCTATGCCGCAATTCAAAAAATGTGGCAAAAAATTAAAAAAATACAATAATTTTCATGTTTTTTACTGTTGTATTTTGGCGTTTCTTCCATTATAATATTCTTTTGACACATGAAAAAATATTTGTGATAAGGAGGCAGGCATTTTGCCTATTTTACAATGAACAGATTAGGTATTGATATCGGTTCAACCACCGTTAAGGTTGCAATAATTGATGAAGAACATAATATTTTATTTTCCGAATACAAAAGACATTTTGCCAACATAAAGGAAACTCTTAAAGAATTGCTTCAGAACGCCAGAGGTAACCTCGGTGACATCGAAGTAGCCCCGACCATAACCGGTTCGGGTGGTCTGGCTCTTGCAAATGTTATAGGTGTTCCTTTTGAGCAGGAAGTTATTTGTGTAACTGACGCATTAAAGGATTATGCCCCTCAGACAGATGTTGCCATAGAGCTCGGTGGAGAAGATGCAAAAATAATATATTTTACCAATGGTGTCGAACAGCGTATGAATGGTGTCTGTGCCGGCGGTACAGGTTCATTTATCGATCAGATGGCATCACTTTTACAGACAGATGCCATAGGACTTAATACTTATGCAAAGGATTATGAAACCATTTATCCTATTGCCGCCCGTTGCGGTGTATTTGCAAAAACCGATATACAGCCTCTTATAAATGAAGGTGCAACCAAACCAAATCTCGCAGCTTCAATCTTTCAGGCTGTTGTAAACCAGACCATAAGCGGTCTTGCCTGCGGTAAGCCTATAAAGGGAAATGTTGCATTTTTAGGTGGTCCTCTTCACTTTTTGGATCAACTTAAGGAAGCCTTTATCAGAACACTTAATTTAACTGATGAAAGTGTAATCGCACCTTCACATTCTCATCTTTTTGCTGCTGTCGGTGCGGCACTTCAGGCAAAAGAAGAATTCATATTCAAGATTAGCGAATTAGCAGGTATGCTTACCGATGATTTAAAATTTTCCGTTGATGTCGACAGACTTCCTCCGCTTTTTTCTTCCGAGGAAGAATATGCCGATTTCATAAAAAAGCAATCCAAATATCATGTTAAACGAGGCAATCTTGCTTCTTATAAAGGCAAATGCTTCCTCGGTGTGGATGCCGGTTCAACTACAACCAAGGTGGCGCTCGTTGCCGAAGACGGTTCATTACTTTATGATTTTTACAGCAGCAACAACGGAAGTCCTTTAAAGACAACTATCCGTGCATTGAAAGATATATTTTCAAAGCTTCCTGACGGAGTTGAAATTGCTTCGGCATGCTCAACGGGATACGGAGAAGCTTTAATTAAGTCTGCTCTCATGCTTGATCATGGCGAGGTTGAGACGATTGCTCACTATACTGCCGCTGCTTTCTTTGATCCGGATGTCGACTGTATACTTGATATAGGCGGTCAGGACATGAAATGTATCAAGATAAAAAACGAAGTAGTTGATAACGTAATGCTTAACGAAGCATGTTCATCAGGCTGCGGTTCATTTATAGAAACCTTTGCAAAGTCTCTTAATTACGAAATCAAAGATTTTGCCAAAATTGCATTATTTGCCGAGCATCCTATCGATCTTGGTTCAAGATGTACCGTATTTATGAATTCAAAGGTTAAACAGGCCCAAAAAGAAGGAGCATCTGTTGCCGATATATCCGCAGGTCTTGCATATTCGGTAATTAAAAATGCACTCCTTAAGGTTATAAAGCTTACAGATCCGAAATCACTCGGTAAAAATATTGTGGTTCAGGGTGGAACCTTCTACAATGATGCCGTATTAAGAAGCTTTGAGCTTATTTCGGGAAGAGAAGCCATAAGACCTGACATCGCAGGAATCATGGGCGCATTCGGTGCTGCACTTATAGCAAGAGACAGATATGAAGGTGCCGAAAAATCATCCATGCTATCTCGTGAAGAAATCGAGAATCTTACTTATGAAACAAGCATGGCAAGATGTAAAGGCTGTACAAACAATTGTCTCCTTACCATAAATAAATTTTCGGGAGGTAGACGTTTTATATCAGGAAACAGATGTGAAAAAGGTCTCGGTTTAAAGAAAAATGCAAATAACGTTCCAAACTTATTTGAATATAAATTTAACAGATTGTTCCAATACGAGCCGCTTACCGAAGCTGAAGCAACACGAGGAACAATCGGTGTTCCGAGAGTTCTTAATATGTACGAGAATTACCCGTTCTGGTTTACATTTTTAACAAAGCTCGGATATAGAGTAATTTTATCTCCAAAATCATCAAGAGACATATATACGCTCGGTATCGAATCGATACCAAGTGAATCCGAATGCTATCCTGCAAAGATTGCACACGGCCATGTTATGTGGCTCTTGAAGCATGGAATAAAAAATATTTTTTATCCTTGTATTCCTTACGAAAGAAATGAAACACCGGATGCAAACAATCATTACAACTGCCCTATTGTTACATCTTATGCCGAAAACATTAAGAACAATATGGAAGAATTAAGTGATCCGGATACAACATACATAAGACCTTTCCTTTCACTTGACAACAAGCAGGCTCTAAAAGAGCGTCTTATGCGTGAATTTAAGAAATATACCAATATAACCATGCAGGAAATCTCCGATGCTGTTGACGCAGCCTATATCGAAGCCGATGCCGTTAAGGCAGATATAAAGAACAAGGGTGATGAAACCATCAAATACCTTGAGGAAAATGATAAAATCGGTATAGTTCTTGCAGGTCGTCCATATCATATTGACCCTGAAATCAACCATGGTCTTCCCGAGCTTATCAATTCATTTGATATCGCCGTTCTTACGGAAGATTCAGTGGCGCATCTTGGAGAGGTTGAAAGACCGCTTATCGTTTCAGACCAATGGATGTACCATTCAAGACTTTACAAGGCAGCAAACTACGTTAAGACCAGCAAAAATCTTGAACTTATTCAGCTTAATTCATTTGGTTGCGGACTTGATGCCGTTACAACAGACTGCGTAAACGATATACTTACAAATTCTGGTAAAATATATACCGTACTTAAAATTGATGAGGTAAGCAACTTAGGTGCTGCAAGAATACGTATCCGTTCTCTTATCAGTGCCGTAAACGTAAGACGTAAACGTCATTTTGTTCCTTGTCCTGTTTCAAGTGCAATCAACAGAATTGAATTTACACAGGATATGAAGGATTACACTGTTTTGGTTCCGCAGATGTCGCCTATACATTTCAACATACTCGGACCGGCATTTACACAAATGGGACTTAATATCGTTATGCTTCCCGATGCAAATAAGGACGTTGTGGATACAGGACTTAAATATGTAAATAACGATGCATGCTACCCTTCACTTATAGTTGTAGGTCAGCTTATGCATGCTATTAATTCAGGCAAATATGATGTAAATAAACTGGCTGTTGTTATGACTCAGACCGGAGGCGGCTGTCGTGCAACAAACTATGTCGGATTTATAAGACGTGCACTTGCCAAGGCAGGTTACGGTCAGATACCGGTTATAGCGTTAAGTGTACAGGGCTTTGAACAAAACTCAGGATTTAAGTTTAATCTTAAGACCGTAAAACTTGCACTCCAGGCTATTATTTACGGTGATTTGTTTATGAGAGTATTATACAGAACCAGACCTTATGAGAAGGTTAAAGGCTCTGCAGATAAGCTGCATAAGAAATGGGAGAAAATATGTATAAAGAGCATTCAGAATAACGGACGTGGTTATAAAAAGATTATCAATGGAATAATACATGATTTTGATAATCTCCCGCTCAACGAAGGAGAAAGACGTCCTCGTGTAGGAATCGTAGGCGAGATTCTCGTAAAATTCCTTCCTTCGGCAAACAACCACCTTGTTGAGCTTCTTGAATCGGAGGGTGCCGAAGCGGTTATGCCGGACTTGCTTGATTTCTTCATGTATTGCTTCTATAACAACAATTATAAATACGAATTTCTTGGAAAACCCAAGAGCTCCGCAAAGAAAGCAAATCTTGGCATATGGGCTCTGGAATTCTTAAGGAAGCCTCTAAGAGATGCTTTGGAAAAGAGTCAAAGATTTGAACCACCTGTACATATAACCAAGCTTGCCGATTATGCAAGACCTATAGTTTCTATCGGAAACCAGACGGGTGAAGGCTGGTTCTTAACCGGCGAAATGGTTGAGCTTATAAAGAGCGGTGCCGGCAACATAGTTTGCTGTCAGCCATTTGCATGTCTTCCGAACCATATTGTCGGAAAAGGCGTTATAAAGGAGCTTAGAAAAGCTTATCCACAGGCAAATATTGTTGCTATCGACTACGATCCGGGCGCTTCGGAGGTTAATCAGGTAAATCGTATCAAGCTTATGCTTGCTACAGCAAGAAAGAATTTGCAGGATAATATCCAAGAATCAGAATCGTAATATGCACAAATATAAAGAAGCTGCCGTTTGGATTCAAACGGCAGCTTCTTTTATATGCACATTTTATAATATTTATTATATTCAGATCAATCTTTCTTTCCAAGAATTACAGGAATGGTTTTCTCAACATAATCTTCATCTTCAAGATATTTTACCTTAACTTCAACCTGCTCTCCCGCTCTGTAATATTCAAGCAAATCTATAAGCTGTTCGGCAGATGTAATTCTTTGTCCGTCAAATCCCGTTATAATATAGTTTTTCTTTATTCCGGCATTTTTCGCTGCAGAACCATCTAATGTTTCGGTTACAAAAACACCCTCGGGAATTCCGTACATATATGATATTTCCGAATCTATTGTTTTACATTTAATACCAAGAGCAGCTCTGTACTTTTCATCAACCTTATCTCTTGTCTGCTTTAATGACAAATTGTTAATTACTTCATTTACCTTACTTATAGGTATTGCATAGCATACACCTTCAACCTCTGTAGAAGTATACTTGGCTGAATTTATACCTACAACCTCACCCTTCATATTGAGCATGGCACCACCACTGTTACCCGGATTTATTGCAGCATCTGTTTGAATAAGCGGTAAATCATTGGTATTTGTAGTTCTCTCTTTTGCGCTGACTATTCCTGTTGTAACCGACTGACCGTATCCAAGCGCATTACCGATTACAACAACCTGCTCGCCAACCTTAAGATCATCCGAGCTTCCGAGCTTTGCTATCTTTATAGCTTCCTTTGTAGTAGCCGGTATATCCTCCAAAGGTATGGAAACAACAGCAACATCATAACCTGAATCAAGTCCCTTTACCTTTGCATCACAGCTTTCGCCGTCGACAAATTCAACCGACACGGTATCTGCCGATGCAACCACATGATTATTGGTCGCAATTAAAAGCTCATTATCATTTTCCCCGATTATAAATCCCGAGCCGGCACCTGATGATTCATATTCATAGGATCCGAACATACCCTGATTAACCTGCTGGGTTGCTTTTATATTAATTGAAACTATCGAAGGCATTGCATTTTCGACTATATCGGATACATCCATTGTTCCTTTTGGAGCAGTTGTATTTTCATCGGTCGATACAGTTTGTATTATACTGTCATTATTATCCGAAGTTAAATCTTTTTCTTCAGCCTTGATATCATTTACAGTGTCCTGAATAATGCTTCCTATGGTAGTTTTTTGGGTACCCTCAATCTTATCTTTGGAAACAAGATTGAAAACGCCACCCGCAACACCGCCAAATACTGCAGCCGTTGTAACTACCGCAACAGCCTTTTTAACAAATCTGCCAAAACCGTTTCTTTTTTTTACCTTAATCTCATCATGTTTCATTTTAAATCATCTTCCTTTCGTTATAAACATGAGGATTGCGTTTGTGTAATTCTCATAGTATTTGATATAAATTAGTAAAGCTTATTTATCATTTATTCATATACTAAAATTTTTATTTGATAAAAATTTGATAAAAATATGTTTTTATTGTGAACTCTATATTTAACAACTTATTTAATGCAGATTTTTGTATTATACGGTATCGCAGGACTGATATCAGTTAAAATATACCAATTCCTCATTCGCCGGTGATGTCATGGCAACCTCGGATACCTTAATCACAGGACCGTCGCCCTGAAATTCAGGATAAAATTCTTTACCGATTTCTCCGGTAACCATAACCCATTGTCTGTCTTTAAGACTCTTTGCTCCCTGATAATACGCCTTAAATCCTACAAAAGCTATATCATCGGCACAGCATGTCATCGCAAATCTTCCCGGAACGAATTCATTATCCTTATATTCTTTAGGCCTGTGAACCATAGCCTTAAAATGAATCTTCTTTCCGACATACTTGTCCGGATTATCGCAAGCGTCTATATAGAAAAGGCCGAAGTCCTCTTCTTCAAGCTCAATAACAGGCTGATTAATGTCATACGGAAGGAATACCTCATCATCACCAACCTCGGCCAGTCCGTCCTTATTTTCAAAAATAACCTGAGCTCTTCTGTTTACTGCACGAAGGCTTCTTCTGTATTCTGCCTTCTTTGTGTTTTCATCACATCTGTTAAAGATAATCATATCTGCCGTTGAAAGCTGTTCCATCATCATCGCCTTCATATTGGCAATATATACATCAAAAGTCTGTGCATCAACAAATGTAATGACCTGAACTATAGTCCAGCCCTTAGGAACTCTCACGGAAAAAAGCTTATCCATCTTCCATGTTCCGTTATATTCTATCATAACCCTCGTCGGATTATATTTATCCTGTAAATCAAGAAAATGCTCAGTTGAAATATCTTCATCATTAATATATTCAACAAAAATATTTCTCTTCTTAAGATCCTCTTCATCATACTCCTCTATGCCTTCTTCACATACAAGAAGGAGTGTCGGCTCGCCTTCGGTAAAATTACGATCAATAAGAGTTTCTTTAGCAAATGTAGTCTTACCGCTTTCCAAAAATCCAAGAAACATATAAATAGGTATTTCTTTAATCTGTTCCTGTTTTTTCATAATATTTGTCCTTTCTAAAGCTTAAATAATTCCATAAGCAAATCTTCCTTAAGCTCACTTCCGATTACACAAAGCTTGCCTGTATAATCAGGCTTACCTTTTCTTATTTCATATTCACCCGGAACCAGATCAAAATAAATCCAATCACTTCCGGTACTTGCAACTATACCCTTTGCACGAAGGACTATACCGTACTTATCCGACTCATATGCAAGTTCTTCGAGAATTTCCTTCATGTCATTTTCGTCAAATTTCTTTGCTGTTTCCTTACCCCAGCTTGTAAACACATCATCTGCATGATGATGGTGATGCCCATCATCATGATGGCATCCGCAGGAACAACCTTCTCCATGTTCATGATGATGCTCATGCTCTTCCTCATCATGGTCGTGATGGTGATGATGCTCATGCTCTTCCTCATCATGGTCGTGATGGTGATGATGCTCATGCTCTTCCTCATGGTCATGATGGTGATGATGCTCATGCTCATCATGTTCAAGTGACTCAATAAATGCTTCCAGTGTATTTGAATGCTCCATTGCATCAAGAATAATCTTACCGTCTATATCGTCCCATGGTGTAGTAATAATCGCACAATCTTTATTATGCTCTCTCAAAAGAGCTACAGTATCATTGATTTTTTTCTCATCAACATTCTGTGTACGGCTTAATACTATTGTTCCTGCACTTTCAACCTGATTATTAAAGAATTCGCCGAAATTCTTCATATACATTTTACATTTTTGAACATCAACAACGGTTGTGGCACTGTTTATGACAACATCCGCATGAGCCTTAACATCTTCAACAGCTTTCATAACATCTGAAAGCTTACCTACTCCCGACGGCTCAATAATTACTCTGTCAGGTGAAAACTGATCTATAACCTTCTTTAAAGCCTCACCAAAATCACCAACCAGGGAACAGCATATACAACCCGAATTCATTTCGGTTATTTCAACGCCTGCCTCCTTAAGGAATCCACCGTCAATACCGATTTCGCCAAATTCGTTTTCGATTAAAACAAGCTTTTCGCCCGAAAAAGCCTGATCAATAAGTTTTTTAATAAGTGTTGTTTTTCCTGCGCCCAGGAATCCTGACAATATATCTATCTTTGTCATATCTTTTTTCCTCCTTATGTTATGACATTTATAATTAATATTTATTCATATCTATTTTAACCATCTTTTTTTAACTGTCAACCTTTACAAATTAAGCATTATTATCCAAATGAACATCGAGCTGGTTATAAGGAATCTCGATACCGTGTTCATCAAAACTATTTTTAATTTTCTCTGTTATTTCCCACTTGGCATTCCAATAATCTTCTACGGAAACCCAGCATCTTACTCCGAGCTTAATACCGCTATCTTCAAGTGAATCAACAAATACAACTATATCCCTTTCCTTAAGTCTGTATTCTGATTTTTCAAGAACACCTGCAAGAATATCCTTTGCTGTTTTTATATCCTGCTTATAAGAAATATAAACCGGCAAATCCAGCATACGGCAATTGTTGGTTGTTACATTTGTAATCGAATTATTTGTTATATTTCCGTTTGGAATAACAATCTGTTTGTTATCATAGGTTCGAAGCTTGGTATAGAATATATCAATTGACTCAACAGTACCTTCGCACTTCTTATCATTTTCTATGATATAATCTCCGATTTTAAACGGCTTCATAATAAGTATAAGTACACCACCCGCAAAGTTGGCAAGACTTCCCTGAAGAGAAAGTCCTATGGCAAGACCGGCAGTACCGAGAATAGTCACAAGCGATGTAACCTGAAATCCGACCATTGCGGCAGCCATAATTATAACAACCGAATAAACCACTATTCTTATAAGAGAAAGCAAAAATCCCGCCACATTAGTATCAAGCCTGGATTTATCAAAGGAACGCTTAATCAGTTTTAAAACAAACTTAGCCACCTTAAATGCAATAAATAAAAATACAAGCATTAAGATTATGGCAAAAAACTTATCAATCAACCAATTCGTAACCTTATCAAAATATTCATCATACCTACTTTTGTTAACCGTATCTGTAAGAATCATTGACAATTCTCCTTAATTTTATTTCGTTACAAAGGCGACAATGCAGAAATCATTAAGACGTAATCCCCGCTTTGCCGCCTAAACATTTAATATTTAATATATATTACTTTTCAGTTTTCTTCTTAAATACCGTGATTGACAACGGTGGAACAGTTACTGATATATAATGCTCCTGTCCGTCACATTCTGCCTTTTTAGCCTGCTTGGCAGTTTTATTATTTCTTCCTTCACCACCGTATTTTACATTATCACTTGAGAAAATCTCCTGCCACTTTCCTCCGGAAGGTGTAGCAAGCTTATAGCTCTTGTGAATTATCGGTGTAAAGTTACATATGATAACCAAAGTTTCCTTAGGATCCTTAGCTTTTCTCATAAATGACAACAGGCTTGTGTTGGCACTGTTACAGTTAATCCATTCAAAGCCTTCAGGCTTATTATCAAGCTCATATAATGCCGGTTCTGTTTCGTAAAGCTTATTAAGCTCCTTAACATATCCCTGCATATATACATGAGCATCAAACTCGAACAATGACCAGTCGATTTCTGTTGACTCATTGAATTCCGTAAATTGAGCAAACTCCTGTCCCATAAACAAAAGCTTTTTGCCCGGATGGGTCATCATGTAGCCGTAAGAAACTCTTAAATTCGAGAACTTATCTTCATATCCTCCCGGCATTTTTTCAATCATTGAGCCTTTTTCATGAACAACCTCATCATGAGAAAGGACAAGTATAAAATTCTCACTGTATGCATAAACCATGCTGAAGGTAAGATTATTATGATGATACTTTCTGTAAAGAGGATCATATTTGATATAGCTTAAGAAATCATTCATCCAGCCCATATTCCACTTATAATCAAAGCCAAGTCCACCCTCCTCTACAGAGTGTGTCATCATAGGCCATGCAGTTGATTCTTCAGCTATCATAAGTACACCCTTATGAAGCTCATGCATCTTCTTATTTAATTCTTTAATAAGTGCTATTGCTTCAAGGTTTTCATTACCACCATAGACATTCGGAAGCCATTGTCCGTTGCTTCTTCCATAGTCAAGATAAAGCATGGAAGCAACCGCATCCATACGAATACCATCAATATGGTATTTATCTGCCCAATAAAGAGCATTTGAAACAAGGAAGTTTTTAACCTCATTTCTTCCGTAATTAAATATATATGTACCCCAATGAGGATGTTCACCGCGTCTTGGGTCTTCACATTCATATAAAGGTGTTCCGTCAAATCTTCCGAGGCCATGCTCATCCTTAGGAAAATGTGCAGGTACCCAGTCAATTATAACACCTATACCTTTGCTGTGAAGATAATCTACAAAATACATAAAGTCAGTAGGCTCACCATATCTTGAAGTAGGAGCATAATATCCCGTTACCTGATATCCCCATGAAGGATCAAACGGATGCTCCATTATCGGCATAAGCTCTACATAATTATAATTCATTTCTATAAGATAGTCCGCAAGTCTTGTAGCTATATCCCTATAGTTATAAAACTCTCTTCCGTCATCAGGTCTTTTCCACGAACCGATATGCATCTCGTATATTGACATAGGCTTAGAGAATGAATTATTTTCTTCTCTTTCACTTACCCACTTGCTGTCCTTCCACTTATAAGACAAATCAACAATCTTAGATGCGTTTGCAGGTCTTACTTCACTTGAAAATGCATAAGGATCGCTCTTCATAAATACCTTACCGGACTTTGCCTGTATCTCGTACTTATATATTTCACCGACCATTTTACCCGGAATGAATAATTCAAATATTCCCGAATAGTCAAGCTTTCTCATAGGATGGCGTCTTCCATCCCAATTATTGAAATTACCTACAACGGATACTCTGTCGGCATTCGGAGCCCATACTGCAAACAAGACACCCTCTATACCGTCAACAACCATAGGATGTGCACCCATCTTCTCGTATATATTATAATGCTCACCCTCATTAAACAGGCTTATATCAATCGGATCTATTACCGACTCAAATATATACGGGTCAATATAAGTTACTTCCTGACCATCATTAAATTTGACATCAAGCTTATAGTCAAATCTCTTTTTATTTTTTATTACAACAGAATAAAATCCTTCTACTCTGTCAGACACCAAGGTGTATTTCTTACGTGTAGCCGTGTCTATGGCACTTACTACTTTTGCTCCCGGAAGATATGCATTTATGTACAAATCATCTATACATTCATGCATTCCGAGGATATGGTGCGGATTGTTATGTATGCCCTTAACAAGCGCATCAACCTCCATCCAGTTTATAGCAAATACCTCTTTTCTTTTGGACATTTATTCATCCCCCTTAAAGTTTGTGGATAAAGATTCCACTCCTTAGCTTTGGTTCAAACCATGTTGATTTTGGCGGCATTAAAAGCTTCGCATCCGCCACTGAAAAAAGCTCATCTATTGATGTCGGATACATTGAAAAAGCTATTTTCATATCCGAATTTGCTCTTTTTTCAAGTTCGGAAAGACCTCTTATTCCTCCGACAAAATCAATCCTTTTATCGGTTCTCGGATCCTTTATTCCAAGTATAGGGTCAAGAAGATTGTTTTGTAAAATCGAAACATCAAGACCAAGCACAGGATCATCAACTCTTATATCCTGTTTAGCAGTAAGCTTATACCATTTTCCGGAAATAAACATACCAAATGCGTACTTTTCTTCCGGCTGATACTTATCTGCTTTTTCTTCAATATCAAATTTTTCTTTTATCTTTTCAAAGAATTCATTTTCGGTATATCCGTTTAAATCTTTTATAACTCTGTTATACGGAAGAATTTTAAGCTGATTGTGCGGAAATAAAACCGAAAGGAAATAATCCGATTCTCTGTACTCTGCATCCGGATTTTCATTTCTTCGTTTTATACCAACCTTAACGGCAGAAGCAGCTCTGTGATGTCCGTCCGCAATATATATATCCGATAATCTTTCGAACTCATCTTTGATGGTTTCAATATCTTTATCATCAGATATAACCCAAACAGAATGACCAATACCATCATCAGAAACAAATGAATACAAAGCCTTACCTTCTTTTACCTTTGCGACAACGGAATCTATCGTATCCTTTGCACGGTATGCAAGAAAGATAGGTCCTGTTTGAGCATTACAGGTATCAACATGAGTAATTCTGTCGATTTCTTTTTCTTCTCTGGTATTTTCATGTTTTTTAATAACGCCGTTAATGTAATCGTCTATAGATGCACATGCAACTATTCCGGTCTGAGCACGTCCATCCATAACAAGCTCATAAATATAATAAACCGGCTTGTCTTCTTTTATATACTCACCTCTGTTTATCATGCCGTCCAAAAGCTCCTTTGCTTTTGCATAAACCTCCGGTGAATACATATCCATATCATCGTCAAAGGCAGTCTCTGCCCTGTCAATTCTTAAAAATGATAAAGGATTTCCGGCAACAGCTTCCTTTGCTTCTTTTCTGTTATAAACATCATAAGGAAGTGCTGCAACCTTATCTACAATATCAGTTCTCGGTCTGTATGCCGAGAAAGGTTTTACAACTGCCATATTATTAACCTCTGATTGCCTTTACTGCTGCATCAATTGATTTTTTATAATCCTCTTCCGAAGAATTATTGAACACAAACAAATCAGGTATGTTGTCCGGCTGCTTAAAGTTCTGAGTAGCAACATACTCATCCCAGTGCTCAAGCTTCCATGCATCTCTGTCAGAAGCCCTTTTAATCATTCTCTGATGAGCAACTTCTATATCTGTATGTACCCAAACCACAAAAAGCTCGGCATCCTTTTCGGCGAGCTTGGCTCTAAGATTTTTAAGATATTCATCATCTCTTATCTCCTCTGTAAAAGGAGCATTGATGAGAACTGTATCGTTATAATCAAGTGCTTCAAATGCAATATCAAGCACTGCATAATATTCATAATCTCTAATTTCTCTCTGGAAGAAATCCGACGACCTGTTGTACTCTTCACCAGCCACCTTGAAAATCTGCTTCGATAAAACAATCAAAGTATCCTTGTCAAGATATACGCAATTTGTAAGAGCTTTAGCAAGTTTTTTTGATATAAATGTCTTGCCGCAAGCAGGTGGTGATGTAACTAAAATCAACTTTTTCATTGAAATGTGCCTCCCGAAAATATTTATCCACTAAAATATTGTAATTATACCACAAAAGTTTGTCTTAAACAACCAAAAAATGCATTCTTAGGTGTCATTTTTGCATTTTGTTTTTTGTATTTTTAACCTATGTTAGTTACCACTCCCACAGATATATAATTTTTTATAATTGCCTCCAGATCACTGCCTTTTTCAGCTTTCCATATTCTTCTTGTAATAATGCTGTATTCCGTCGTTTTTTCGTCTATAACTTTTTCCGAATAACCATCATCATAAAATGTATCGGTTGAAACATTTGTATCTCTCATTATCCCCTTACAGTCCTCTATGGCGCAGGCAGGAAAATTGATATTCCATATCTTATTCTTTCCCAAAGGCTTTTTAATGCATTCATCAATTATTGATACAAGATATTTGTCGGCATATCCTTTAAATTCATACGAACCCTGAGAAACCGCAATTGCCTGTATTCCGAACGAAACAGCCTCCATAGCTGCAGCAACCGTACCGGAATATTGAATATCTTTTGAAATATTATATCCATCATTAATGCCGGCAAATACATAATCAATCTCATTCTCATAAAGTTTTGTAACAGCAATACGAACCGCATCGGCAGGTGTACCGTCACAGGAATAAGCCTCAACATCCTTTACAGGAAAATCAACTTTTCGTAATGTAATCGCTCTTCCGTATGTGAAGCAATGAGAAATGCAGCTTCTTTGACCATCCGGTGCAACCACAAATACATTACCGAAATTTTTAGCCGCCTCCGCAAGCTTCATAATACCCGGTGAATTAATTCCGTCATCATTTGTAATTAAAATATTCATAAAACGCCTCACTAATTTCCGTTAAAACCATCTGCAATCTCTGTCGCCTCTTCATATGTAAGACCCGAGATTACCACCTTTCCATCGGTTATTTCTTGTTCAACCTCAGCAGTGAAAACAAGCTTATCATCTAAATAAACGCTGATATTCTGTCCTTGAAGCTCTTTCGTTGCTTTCGCCAATTTCTTTGAACCCTCATCCGAAAATGCAATATCAACCAAATAAGAATTATCTCCCTGATTGTCAATTTTATTTAATTTTACGGATTCAATATCATCATTTGACAGTATAATATTTCCATTTTCATCCTTAAATGTAATGACGACCGGCATTGTTTTCTCTTCAGTCACTTCAACCGTTTCACTTTGTGAATTCTTTTTTTCTTCTTTATCACCGCATGCCGACAAAGAAAAAAACATAACGAAACATAATACTAATATTGCTTTTTTCATAATAAAACTCCTTTGCAAACTAATAATATAATTTCTCCTTTTAATAATACACCCTATTTTTAGGGTGTCAATAAAATATGTTTTAATATTATAAAACCATACTCATCATGACAAAAAACAAGAAGAACAACACAGTTAAATCCATAACATAAACACTGCTATTCACGCGAAGCGTACCGGTTATATAGCGTACTCCCAACATACGTGTTTTAAACAGGTGCTTAGCGTAGCCGTTTGAAACAAGTGAGCACTTAGTAAATAAAT
>DFDU01000070.1 GCA_002369325.1 Lachnospiraceae bacterium UBA3820 | reverse complement strand
CATAAAGAGGTTTTCTGATTTTCTTTCTTGTAAGCTCCACAAGCCCAAGTTTTGTCATATCCACAACTTTTACGGGAATATCATCCTTTATTGTATATTCTCTTAAGCATGACAAAAGCTCGTTATTATATTTTTCGCTTTTCATACTGATAAAATCTATGAGTACCATACCTGACAGATTTCTTATCCTAAGCTGTCTTGCTATTTCTTTTGCCGCTTCACAATTAATTTTAAAAATATAGTCTTCGGAATTATTGCCATGTATTGCTTTTCCGGTATTTACATCAATTACAATCATAGCTTCGGTAGGTTCAATTACAAGATATGCTCCCGATTTTAGATATGCCCTTTTCGTTAATGCCTTTTCAGTTAATGATTTAAGGTTGTAGAGATTTGTCAAACTAATCATATTATCCGCATAAAACCTTATCGACGATTTATCATAATTCTCAACAAATTTATTATATATTTCTTCGGCATCAGTAACAACTTCACAGTCTTCTTTTTCGGAAAAAACCGCCATGTCTTTTATATAAGCGGGCTCATCTTCATAAACCATAGAATAGGCAGACATATATTTTGCCTTATCAAGCTTATCGTCAAGCTTTCTTAACAATCTGTAGATTTCTTCCAAAATTGTTTCATCCGATACGGCTTTATCAAAAGCCTGAGTTCTTATAATGGCTCCATATTCCATATCTTCACATTTTTTCTCATTATTAAACCTTCCAAGAGCCGTTTCAAAGAGACTTTTTAATCTGTCCTTTGCTACGGAATCCTTAATCTTTGACGATACACCGACTGTTTTTTCGGAGTGGATTATTATATATTTTCCGGTAAGACATATATCCGTTGTAACACTCGGTTGTTTTGTCTTAATGCTGTCCTTTGAAATCTGGACAGTTATTATGTCTCCGTTTTTAAGCTTCTTTTTTCCTTTGTAATCCTCCATGGAAAGATAACAGCTAAGTCCCGGCTTTATATCGACAAAGGCAGCTTTAATGTTATTGAGTATATTGGATACTCTTCCTACATAGATATTGTTTAAAATCGAACCTTCCTCATAACATCTTAAATCCGAAAGCTTATCATTTTCAAAATAATAGCCAAGTTTAATATTTTCTTTATTGATGATAACAAAACGATTCATATTTTTAAACCTTTCTTGTTATAGGATAAAAGCCCGGAATAAATAAGTATTGTTAAATTTAAAAATTCTCTCCGTCACAGGATAAAGGCTTTAAAGCCTTACAGTCACCCATATAGGTTTCCAATCTGTGTATCATATAGTCATATCTGTTATACTCTATGCCGGCATTTTCACAAAGTGCGGCAACAACAAGCTCAGGCTTAAGATTTGCTTTACTTCCCGATTCAAGCAGCATATATATTCCGTCTTCGTATTCCTTCAAATCAAAAATAAGCGGTTTAATATCCGTCATTTCTTCCTTTGATTTTGTTTTTCTTACAACCTCAACAGTTGCTTTATTCATCATAGGCTCTATATATTCTTTAAGCAATGCCGGTATATCCTTATCACATTCCTCATTTTTATATATATAATAATCCGATGCGGATACTATAGCCATTGACGGTTTAGCATTTTCATTCAAAAGAACTATATCATGAACTTTGATTCCGTCGGGAAGAACTGCGTTTAATCTCTCCATCATATCCTTTGTAGAAGTAACAGAATTAAACTCTCCGTCAAAATATTCACCCTCGGAGGTCATTCCAAGCGGCATCGGTGCAGCAAAGGATATAATCTGGTGCGGTGAAAAGCCCTTCGAATAAGCCACATCAAGCCCGGCTCTTCGGATTGCTTTTTGAAATAATCTCATTACATCTAGATGTCCGATAAATCTTAAGACGCCTGTCTTTTCATACTTAATTCTTAGCTTCAAAGCAGACACCTCCTTTATAAACAGCCGCTCCGCAGCCCGAGCATTTCTGTCGACAATTCGGTGTAACCACTCCGGCCTTGGCATTATGCCATTCATTTAATAAAAAGCGACGCGAAACGCCTACATCCAAATGCTCCCATGGAAATATCTCATCATCAGCTCTTTCTCTTGTAATATAAAAGTTTATATCCACGTCATTTTCGTCGAATGCTTCTTTATATCTGTTCATATCAAAAAATTCTGTCCACGCATCATAAATTGCACCCTTTTTATACACGTCATAAAGAACCTTGCCAAGTCTTCTGTCTCCTCTTGCCAGAACACCCTCAAGCACGGTTATCTCGGCGTCATGATATTGAAATTTAAGACTCTTCTTATTTCTTTGTCTTGCAAATGCATCCTTTACAAAATATGCTCTTCTGGTATATTCTTCAGGCGTAATCATAGGTGCCCACTGAAACGGTGTAAAAGGCTTCGGAACAAAATATGAAGAAGATGCATTAATCATAACTCTTCCGTTGCGTTTTTCCTTAGGGACGGTATCAAAGTACTCTTCGGAAATTTTTTCGGCAAGTTCGGCAATTCCAAGTAAATCCTCATCGGTTTCGGTAGGAAGACCCATCATAAAATAAAGCTTTACCTTATCCCAGCCGCCTAAAAAGGCATCATGACTGCCCTTTATAATATTTTCTTCGGTAATACCTTTATTTATAACATCACGAAGCCTCTGTGTTCCTGCTTCTGCAGCAAATGTAAGCGAGCTCTTTTTTATATCCTGAACCTTGCTCATAACATCGAGTGAAAATGCATCTATACGTAAAGACGGTAAAGAAACATTTACATGATCATTATCACGCAGTTCTATTAAAAAACTTAAAAGCTCATCCAGTTTTTCGTAATCACTGGAACTAAGCGAACTTAAGGAAATCTCCTCATATCCTGTATTATCAAGCATTATTCTTGCATATTCCTTAAGCATATTGACATTTTTTTGTCTTGTCGGTCTGTAAATCATACCTGCCTGACAAAAACGGCAGCCTCTTATACAGCCGCGCATAATTTCAAGAGTAACCCTGTCCTGAGTTGCTCTGATATATGGAACAACAGGCTTCATCGGATATGGTACATTATCAAAATCCATTACTGCCTGCCATTTTATTTTTTCAGGAACATCATCATATATTGGATTTATGGCACGAACAGTGCCATCTTCGTTATAAGAAACTTCATACAATGAAGGTACATAAACACCCGGTATGCGGGAAGCTTTTCTTAAAAACTCCTCTCTTTCCATATTGCTTTCTTTATATACCTTATATAATTCAAGGATTTCATTATAGGAAACCTCACCCTCGCCGATATAAAACATATCAAAAAAATCCGCAAGCGGTTCCGGATTTACCGTACAGGGACCTCCGCCAATAACAAAGGTGTCTCCTTTTTTTCTGTCCTTTGCATAAAGAGGAATACCCGAAAGTTCAATAACCTGAAGAATATTTGTATAACACATTTCATATTGTATGGTTATTCCGAGCCAGTCAAACTCCGAAACAGGTGTTTGTGTTTCAAGAGAAAAAAGTTTTATATTTTCTTCTCTCATGATTTTATCAAGATCCGGCCACGGACTGTAGACTCTCTCACAATATGTGTCGCTTCTTCTGTTAAAGAAATCATAGAGAATCTGGATGCCAAGATACGACATACCTATTTCATAAACATCAGGAAAACATACGGCAAATCTGATATCAATATCATTTAAATCCTTCTTAACAATATTTACCTCATTGCCTATATATCTTGCCGGTTTTTCAATATTCATTAAAATACGCTCAGAGAGTGCAAGTTTACCCATATAATAAATCCTTTTTTATAATTGTTTAAAATAATCATTTATATATCTGTACAAAAAACATATACAAATATTAGTTTTTAAAGCTGTGTATCGGTGCAGGAATTCTTCCGCCTCTGTTAATAAACTTTTCACAGCTGTATTGATTAACAGGCATAATCGGAGCATAACCCAAAAGTCCGCCAAATTCCGCCTTATCTCCGACAGTTTTACCTATAACAGGAATAATTCTTACTGCGGTTGTCTTCTGGTTCACCATACCAAGAGCCATCTCATCGGCAATTATACCCGATATGGTTGTTGCCTTGGTATCTCCCGGTATAGCTATCATATCAAGTCCTACCGAGCATACACAGGTCATTGCCTCAAGCTTTTCGAGAGTAAGTGCGCCCGCTGAAACAGCGTCAATCATCCTTTGATCTTCACTTACAGGTATAAATGCACCACTTAATCCGCCAACGTAAGAAGAAGCCATTACTCCGCCCTTTTTAACCTGATCATTAAGCATGGCAAGAGCAGCTGTCGTTCCCGGTGCACCCGCATACTCAAGGCCTATTTCCTCAAGAATTTCCCCGACACTGTCTCCCACTGCAGGTGTAGGTGCAAGTGATAAATCGATAATTCCGAAAGGAACTCCGAGTCTTTCGGAAGCCTCTTTTGCAACAAGCTGTCCTACTCTTGTTATCTTAAATGCAGTCTTTTTAATTGTCTCACATAATACCTCGAAATTTTCACCTCTTGCATGCTCTATGGCTGCCTTAACCACTCCCGGACCGCTGACACCTACATTTATAATTCTGTCAGCCTCTGTAACACCATGAAATGCTCCTGCCATAAACGGATTATCATCCGGTGCATTACAGAATACAACGAACTTCGCACATCCAAGTGAATCATTATCCTTTGTAAGCTCGGCTGTTTCGCAGATTATCTCACCTATAAGCTTAACGGCATCCATATTTATACCTGTTTTTGTAGAACCGGTATTTACGGAACTGCAGACTCTTCCTGTGCAGGCAAGTGCCTTAGGTATGGAACGAATCAAAAGCTCATCTGCCTTTGTCATTCCCTTTGAAACAAGAGCAGAATATCCTCCGATAAAATTAACTCCGCAGACTGTAGCGGCTTCATCAAGTTTCTTTGCTATTTCTATAAAATCCTCTTCGGTCTTACATACCGAACCTCCGACAAGTGCAATCGGTGTAACGGAAATTCTTTTATTTACAATCGGGATTCCGTATTTGTCTGAAATCTCATTACCAACCTTAACAAGATTCTTTGCAGAGCTTGTTATTTTCTCATATATTTTATCACAGGTTTCTTTAACATCAGCTCCGACACAATCAAGAAGACTTATACCCATTGTAATGGTTCTGACATCAAGATTAAGCTTGTGAATCATTTCATTTGTTTCTATAACTTCATTAATTCCTATCATAATATGTCTCCTATCCAACCGTCCATAATATTAATCTATACTTATATCTCAATCTATTTACTGATACATTTTATATTTTCCGGTCATTTCCTATAATCTGTGCATCATATTGAAAATCTCTTCACTCTGTGCTCTGATTTGAACACCGATCTCATCTCCCAGATCTCCAAGTTCTTCGTTAATTCTTGACTGATCCTTTGATGCTTCGGAAATGTCTACAACCATCATCATATTAAAATAACCGTCTACGATTGTCTGAGCTATATCAAGGATATTAATATTGTTTTGTGAAAGATATACACAAACCTTTGCTATAATACCCACTTTATCTTTTCCGAGTACGGTAATAATTGTCTTTTTCATCTTGTTTTTCCTCCTGAAAATACATTTGTATTTTAAAAATATTATTTTTAATTTTTTATAATGTAATCAATGCTCCGGGAATATCTCTGTCCGCAACACATAAATTAAAATCTCTTACATCCTTAGTATAAGGATTATCCGCAATTTCAAGCTTAACTGTTTCATAAGCAAGCTCGGGATAATTATTTTCTTTTGATAAATGTCCAATAAAAGCAGCTTTAACATGTTCGTTGAGTATAGATTTTAAAAGTCTTCCTCCTGCTTCATTGGACAAATGCCCTCGTTTTCCGAGTATTCTTTGTTTAAGCATATACGGATAAGATCCGCATTCAAGCATTCTTATATCATGATTGGCCTCGACAAGAATTCCGTCCGAATCCTTCAATGCCTCAACCAGATAATCATCATAATCGCCCATATCGGTTGCTATGGAAACCTTTTTGTTATCTCCATACAAAGAATAACAAACAGGATCAACCGCATCATGCCATATCGAATGAGCTTCTATGCTTATGTCTCCAATATTAAACTTTTCATCCACCTTAATCGGATTAAGCAGGCTTCTGTCAAAATCCCCAAGTGATGACATGTTCGAAATCTCGCAACAGGTTTGCGGCGTGGCATAAAGCGGTATACCTTGATTTCTTGATATAACACCAATAGCTCTTACATGATCGATATGTTCATGGGTTATCAAAATGCCATCAACATTTTTTAACGAAAGTTCTATTTTATTTAAGCCTTCTTCAATTTTCTTTTTACTGACTCCGGCATCCACAAGCAATGAAGTGGTATCCGTCCCGACAAATGTACAGTTTCCGCTGCTTCCGCTTGCAATAGTCATCATTTTCATAATCTCACCATTTACCAATAATTAGAATTCTTTAAAATACATATTATTTATAAGACTTTCATCATATCCTTCTTCATCAGCAAGAAGTATAACTTCAATCTTTTCTTTAAGCAAATTCGTTTTATTTACAAGATTGTTATCCTTTAATAATTCCAAAGCACCCTTTAACGACGTATTTCCCGATATAGTTGTTCTGTCTTTAAAAGCTTTTGGAATTATCCCTATTCTAATCGCATTATCAATATTTAAATAGTTTCCGAAACCTCCGGAAATAAATACCTTATCGGTATCCCGATAACTGATTTGAGCTTTTTTATAAAGATTTTCTATGCAAGAACTAATCGCTGCTTTTGCCAGAAGAATCTCTCTTATAATGTCCGATGTGATATGTATATTATTGATAACGACACCTTTTTCTATATATTCATCTATCAAACTTCCGTTATCCGAAAGTCTGCCCGAAGAAACCAATAAAGTAACAGCATCCAAAGCAGATGAGCCGTAAACGCCCTGTTTTTTAAGACTTGACTCAAATGCCGGACCGCATGCAGCGGATGCCGATATAAGTCGTCCCCTGCAATTAAGAACCATTTCTCCGTTTGTTCCCAAATCCACCAATAGATTCACGGCAGAATTATCAAGAAACGAATAATCTTTATCCAGATAAACAAGACCCGACAAAATATCTCCGCCGATAAATGCACTGACGCAGCCTGTAAATATCATTTCACAATTTAATTTACAATCTTCACCGAAGACGCTTGTCGAATCAATTTTTATTGACTTATTAAGCAATACCGGATATGGACTCTCACCCATATTGCTTACATCATATTCAAGTAAAATGCTTATCATGGTTGTATTTCCTGATAAGCATACATTATCTATATCATTATAGCTGTAATCATATTCCTTTATAAAATCATCAATTGCAGATGCAATATCTTCCCAGGCCAAAGCCTTCAATTTGGCAATAAAAGACCTGTCTCTTTTTATGGTATTAATCCTGTTAATAACATCACTTCCGTAAAGAGACTGCCTGTTATGAAAACTTTTTTCGCATACAACGCTGTTTTTTTGTGAATTGAAAAAAGCCATATCAATATTGGTTGTTCCTACATCAACTGCAATTTTAATCATTAGAATATCGCCTTTGTCTTCTTTTCAATAGGTCTGTATCCTCCATCATTTAAGGCTGCAAGAATTTCTTCCTTATGCTCCGGTCCGAAGGCTTCTATGGTAATTACAAGCTCAACAGCAGAATTACGATTTATGGTTACGAACTGGTTATGCTCAAGCTTTATAATATTTCCCTTATGCTCGGCTATTACGCCCGCAACATTTTGAAGTTCACCCGGCTTATCGGGAAGAAGTACGGAAACATTAAATATTCTGCATCTTGCTATAAGACCATGCTGTACAACAGATGAGAATGTAATAACATCCATATTTCCGCCACTTAAAATACTTACAACCTTTTGTCCCTTCGGTTCAAGATGCTTAAGAGCAGCCACAGTCAAAAGACCGCTGTTTTCAACAAGCATCTTATGATTTTCAAGCATATCAAGAAATGCAACGATAAGCTCGCTATCCTCAACCGTTATAATATCATCAAGATTTTCTTTAAGATAAGGGAAAATCTTTGAACCCGGTGTTTTAACTGCGGTACCGTCCGCAATGGTATCTACAACATCCAAAGTAGTAACCTCATCATTTATAAGCGAAACTTTAAGACATGCAGCGCCCTGAGGTTCAACTCCTATTACCTTTATGTTAGGATTAAGAGCCTTGGCAAGTGTAGATACACCTGTAGCAAGTCCGCCTCCTCCTACAGGAACAAGAATAATATCCGCAAAAGGAAGCTCTTTTATTATTTCCATAGCAACAGTACTTTGACCTGTAGCTACGTCAAGATCATCAAAAGGGTGAACAAAAGTATATCCGTTTTCCTCAGCAAGCTTTAAAGCATATTGACAGGATTCATCATAAACCTCACCATACAATACTACATCGGCACCATATGACTTGGTTCTGTTTACCTTTATAAGCGGCGTTGTCGTCGGCATTACAATCGTTGCCTTTACACCGTAGGCTTTTGCTGCATAAGCCACGCCCTGTGCATGGTTTCCTGCTGATGCTGTTATTAAGCCTCTTTCTCTTTCCTCATCTGTAAGTGTACTAATCTTATAATAAGCACCTCTTATCTTATATGCACCTGTAAGCTGCATATTTTCCGGTTTAAGATATACCTTGTTTCCACATTGCTGTGAGAAAAAATCACTTTCGATAAGTGGTGTAGGATGTACAACTTTACTTACAATTTCATATGCTTTTTCAAATTTATCAAGTGTCATCAAATTCATCTCCTAAACTGTTTAGTAAACATAACAATATTACGGTTACTGTAATTCTATTTGGTAATTTAATTTAAAATTTATATATCAAAATTATCATCGTCCGGTTCAAGCTTTTCAATATCGCTGTCAACTATTATTTCTATATCGGATTTAACATCAAAGTCAGCAAATAAAGCATTTACATAATTTGTAGGATCAAATTTCTGTAAATCATCAACCTGCTCTCCGATTCCTATATATTTAACCGGAACATTAAGCTCTGACTGAATAGCGATTGCTATACCACCCTTTGCCGTTCCGTCAAGCTTAGTAATTATTATACCGTTAATCTCCGTAACAGAGCTAAACTGTCTTGCCTGCTCAAGTGCATTTTGTCCGGTGGTACCGTCAAGCACTATAAGAGACTCAACATTTGCATCAGGATATTCTCTGGATATAACTCTTCTCATCTTACCAAGCTCGTCCATAAGATTTTTCTTATTATGAAGTCTTCCGGCCGTATCTATAAGAAGAATATCTGTATTTCTTGACTTTGCAGCCGAAACAGCATCATATACAACAGCCGACGGATCTGCTCCCTCACCCTGTGCAATTATATCAACACCGGCTCTTACGGACCAGGTCTTAAGCTGGTCGATAGCCGCAGCTCTAAAGGTATCGGCAGCCGCAATAAGAACCTTTTTACCGCGTTTTTTATATTGTGCGGCAAGCTTTCCGATTGAAGTTGTCTTACCTACACCATTTACACCGATAACAAGAACAACGGTCTTCTTATCTTCAAAATCATATGCAGTATCATCAACTGTCATCTGATCTCTTATAATATTTACAATAAGCTGCTTGCAGGCTTCGGCCTCTTTTATCTTTAACTCTTTTACTTTGACCTTTAAATCGTCAATTATTTTTTCCGTAGTTTCAACACCAAGATCGGCAGTTACAAGAGTTTCTTCCAGCTCATCATAAAAATCATCATCAATTTCATTCGCCTTGAAAAGATTTGCAAAGCTTTCCGCAAAACTCTTTCTTGATTTTGTCAACCCCTCCGTAAGTCTCTTAAAGAAGCCTTTTTTCTTCTCAGGCTCTGCAGCCTCCAAAGATGCCTCTTCAGTAACTTCGCTTACAGCTTCTTCCTCTACGGCATTTACTGTTTCTTTCTCTTCAAATAAATTCTCATTCTGATTATTTATATCATTTTGATTATCAAAACTATCATCATTATTCAATAAGTCATAATCACTTACAACTTTATTATCTGTTTCCTTTTTTTTCTTTCCAAATCCAAACATACCATACCTCCATATTATCATCTATTAACCTTGCCGATGAGCTTGTACCTGTGATAATTCATAAGCAGGTACTGTGAGTCCACCGGTACTTAGCGAGGTTTTACCGAGCTTAGTACCGCTGTGAGACGAGCGTAGTGCAAACGTGCCTGCGATGAATCATCACAGGTACAAGCTCATCTTCATAGTCTTATAGTCTTCATAGTCTTAATCGTCAAGTTCACTTTCAATCATGTTTACGGATACAAGTGTTGAAACACCCTTCTCCTGCATTGTGATTCCGTAAAGGATATCCGCAGCCTCCATGGTACCCTTTCTGTGAGTGATAACAATAAACTGAGTATCCTTGGTAAGCTTGTTAAGATATTTTGCAAATCTCTTAACATTTGAATCATCAAGTGCCGCTTCGATCTCATCCAAAAGACAGAACGGTGAAGGCTTCAGACTTTGAATTGCAAACAAAAGTGCTATGGCAGTCAAAGATTTTTCTCCACCCGAAAGCTGCATCATATTTTGAAGCTTCTTACCCGGTGGCTGAGCGATAATCTTAATACCTGTTTCAAGAATATCTTCTTCATCAACAAGCTCAAGATCAGCCTTTCCTCCTCCGAATAATTCCTTAAATACGGAAGCAAACATAACTCGTATATCCTTGAATTTCTCTGCAAACTGCTCTTTCATGGCTCTGTCAAGCTCGGCTATAATTGCCACAAGGTTTTCCTCTGCCTTGACTATATCATCATGCTGAGCCTTTAAGAATTCATATCTTTCGGAAACTGACTTATAATCCTCGATAGCGTTTACATTAACCGGACCGAGTTCTTTTATTTTATTTTTAATTGCCGATATCTCACGTTTTAATTCTTTAACATCCGTAAATTTATCATCCTTAAATTCGGATGCAAGATTATATGTAAGCTCGTATTCCTCCCACATATAATTATTCAAATGCTCGCTCTGTTCGGAAAGCTTTTCGATTGATGTATTAATCTTAAATGCCGACTTGTCCAAACCGTTAATCTGCTCCGATAAAGCTTCTCTTTTATTAAAGAAATCTTTATGGCTTTCATTTAAAGCATTTCGTTTTTCATTATATTCAACAAGCTTTTGCTCTTTGATACCGATTATTCTTATATTTTCCTCAAGAATCTTCTTTGTCTCTGTAACTTTCTCTGTAAGTGAAAGAATCTCACTTTCTCCGGAATTAAGCTTGTTTTTAAGAGTTTCCACATTTTGTTTTGCTTCATCCTGTGCAACCTTAACTCTCGTAACGTTTTGCATTATGAAGTCATATTGCTGCTTAACTGTGTTAAAATCAAGATTGAGTTTATTAATGTTCTCCTGAGATTTTTCAAGAGAATCCTTATCCTCAACAAGCTGCTTTTCAAGCTCTTCGATTCTTTCTTCAAGCTTTTTAACAGCCTTTTCCTGTTCATGATTGCTGTTATAAAGTTCTTCCTTGTTGGCATTTATATCATTTATCTGATTCGAAAGGTCATTATTTTCTCTGCTTATTCCGGCAAATGCCTTTGCAATCTCAATAAGCTTTTCTTCGGTCTGATTAAAATTAAGCTCAAATGTCGTTTTTCGGATATTAATATTTTGAATATTTTCCGTAAGCTCATCCTTGGTCTTCTTTAATTCCTCGCGGGCTAAAATAAGCTTTTCGACATTTATTTCAGCTTCCTTGTGAAGCTTCTTTAATTTCTCGATTTCTTCCGCTATTTCATCAAGCTCTCTTTTTCTACCGAGAAGATTTGAGGAATTCTTAAATGCACCACCGGTCATGGCTCCGCCCGGATTAATAAGTTCGCCGTCAAGCGTAACAATTCGTAAGCTCTGTTTGAATTTTTTCGCTATACTTATGGCATTATCAATATTATCAACCACAACAATTCTTCCGAGAAGATGATTTATAATTACATTAAATCTACCGTCGCATTTTACAAGCGATGATGCACTTCCGATAAATCCCTTTTCATTTTTGACATCGGAATTTATGCCCCCTCTGTCTACAATGGAATTAATAGGAAGGAATGTTGCACGACCGAAACGGTTTTCCTTTAAATATCCTATCATTTTCTTGGCAGTCACTTCATCCTCGGTAACGATATTCTGTATACTTCCGCCAAGTGCCGTCTCTATTGCGATTTCGTATTTTTTATCTACCTCGATTATATCAGCCACAACACCTATTATCTTAGGATTGTTCTGCTTTTGCTCCATGACTCTTCTGATACTGTTACCGTATCCGTCATATCTTTCGGTAAGGTTTCTTAACGCCTCTTTCTTGGAACCGAGAGCAACAATCTGATTATTATATTGTTTAATCTCTTCCTGAAGTTTTACTGTATTTTTTGAATTTTCATCCAAATCCGATACAGCTTTCTCAAGAGCTGAATTCTTTTGACTCAGCTCATCTTCCATTTCCGCAAGACTTTTTGAAAGATTTTCTCTTTCGGCCTTGTATTTTTCTTCTTCACTCTTATGCTCAAGGAACCTGTGATTAAGCTCACTTTTTCTAAGGTTGATATTTTCAAGCATGGTATCATATCTTCCAACCTTTGCTTTAAGAGTACCACCCTCATTAAGGTATTCGATAATATCACTCTTTGAATCCTCAATCTCCTGTTCCTTATCTGCTATGGATTTCTTTAAAGACTCATATGACGAATTTGCCTCCTCAAGCACATCATCGGCACTGTCAAGCTTTTCATCAAGCTCGCTTTTTTGCTCATACAAAGCAGCAAGCTCTGTTTTATATTTATTTATATCAGCATTGCCCTTTTCTATCTGTTCAATGACATCGGATTTACTCTGCTTATAGGATTCTATCTGCTGATTTAAAAGATTTATCTCTCCTTCGTATTTCTGATTGGAAAGCTTCTTCTCGTGAATTTCATTTTTTGTCTCATCTATCGCTTCGTTAAATCCCGAGAGTTCATTTTCTATCCTGTCATACTCATCCTTAGCCTTATCAAATTCCTCTCTTAACCTGATGGCGTCTTCTTCAACAATGGTAAGATTTTTCTCATACTCTGCCATCTGTTCCTTGGTGCTGTCCACATCAAGAAGAAATGCATTTATATCAAGTTTTTTAAGTTCATCCTTATATATAAGAAAACGTCTTGCTGTCTCGGACTGCTCCTTAAGAGGACCAACCTGTTTTTCAAGCTCTGAAAGAATATCATTTACTCTGGAAAGATTATCTCTTTCATTTTCAAGGGATTTTTCAGTAGCAAGCTTATTCTTCTTATATTTAACAATTCCGGCAGCCTCATCAAAAAGTTCTCTTCTTTCTTCCGGCTTACCGCTTAATATTCTCTCAATCTGACCCTGTCCGATAATGGAATAACCCTCTTTACCGATACCAGTATCAAAGAAAAGAGCATTAACATCTTTAAGACGGCTTACGACACCGTTAATAAGATATTCACTTTCACCCGAACGATATACTCGTCTTGCAACAGTAACCTCGTTAAAATCTATAGGAAGACTGTGGTCGCTGTTATCAAGTGTTATGGCAACATAAGCAGAGCCCTGAGGCTTTCTTAATTCCGTTCCCGAAAATATAACATCTTCCATCTTGGCACCACGAAGCTGTTTTGCACTTTGCTCGCCAAGAACCCATCTTACGGCATCTCCGACATTACTCTTACCTGAACCGTTCGGTCCGACGATTCCGGTAATACCATCATTAAATTTAAATAAAATTTTATTGGCAAAGGATTTAAATCCGTATACCTCAATACTTTTTAAATACATCTATACATACCTGACCAATTCTTAGTATATAAATATAATCATATTACGATTTATAAATCATTTATCTTCTTTAACGCATTAAATGCCGCAGTCTGTTCTGCGGTTTTTCGCGAATGTCCGACACCTTCGGCCATTACATTGTCATCAAGACAGACATTGACGAAAAATGTTTTATCATGCTCGGGACCTTTTTCTTCCAAAAGGTTATACGTAATTGATAAACTGTTTTTCTGAGCATATTCCTGAAGCCTTGTCTTCGAATCATAAAATAATTGCTTATGTTCAATGTCCGTTAATAAAAATGTCCTTACGAATCTGTCAGCGTCCTCTAAGCCGCTGTCAAGATAAATGGCTCCAAGCAGCGACTCAAACAAATCACACAAAATAGAATCTCTGTTATAACCGCCCGAAAGTTTTTCTCCTTTACTCAGATAAACCAGTTTACCGAGTTTCAGACTTCTTGAAATCTTTGAAAGCGTGAATTCACACACAAGGCTTGCCCTAAGCTTGGTAAGGCTTCCTTCCGACATATCGGCATAATTATCAAATAAATATCTGCTGACAAGATATTCAAGAATTGCATCTCCCAAAAATTCGTATCTTTCATATGATTCGTGGCCTTTAATCATAATCTCATTTGAATAAGATTTATGAGTAAAGGCGATTTCAAGATGCGATTTATCTTTAAAACAATATCCTATTTGCTCTTCTAATTCATCATAATTATTCATATTATCAATCCGCTTTATTCTTCGGCCTTCTTCGCCTTCTCTCCATCCTCAAATGCAGCAACAATCTTACCGCTTACATCATTTTTAATAAAGTTTCTGCATTGAAAAATAGCAGTTTTAACTTCCGTATTTTTTGAATTACCATGTATCTTAACAACAAGTCCCTTTAAACCGAGAAGCGGTGCTCCTCCCTTATCATTGGCTGCAAATCTCTGGAAACGCTGCTTCATTGTTTTCTTAATAAGTAACGCTCCGATTTTTGTTTTGAAATTAGTCATAAGAGTGGATTTAATCTCACCTAAAAACATGGAACCGACACCCTCAAAGAATTTAAGCAGACAATTTCCTGTAAATGCTTCGCAAACAAGAACATCAGCCTTTCCTTCAGGTATATCTCTTGCCTCAATACTTCCGATGAAGTTTATATCTTTGCATTCTCTTAAAAGCGGAATGGTTTCTTTTACAAGTGCATTACCCTTTTCATCCTCGGCTCCTATATTTATGATAGCAACTCTGGGATTCTTTACTCCGACAATACTTTCCATATAAATCGAACCCATTTTGGCAAATTGAACAAGAACATCAGGCTTTGCATCTACATTTGCACCGCAATCTATAAGTAAAGCATCATTTTTCTTCGTAGGAATAAGCGGTGCCAACGGTGTTCTTCTTACACCCTTTGCTCTTCCGACAATAAACTGTCCTCCGGCAAGAATAGCACCGGAATTACCCGCAGATATACAACATTGGGAAGTGCCGTCTTTAACGGTATTTAAAGCAAGAACCAATGAAGAATCCTTTTTCCTTCTTATGGCATCCACCGGAGCATCGTGACAGGTTATTACTTCAGTTGAATTAATAACTGATATTCTTTCTTTATCACAATTATACTTTTCAATTAATGAATTTAATTCTTTTTCTTTTCCAACAAGAACTATATCAAAATCATCATACGCTCGTAAGGCCTCGGAAACACCCAAAACCATAGGTTCACTTCCGTTATCTCCACCGAGGGTATCTATTGTAATCTTCATTTTTTCCATAAACAGTTTCCTTTCAATAATAAAAACAAGCATAAAGATACCAAGATATTATAGCCTTTAAAATGTAATTAGTCAACAAAATAAGACGCTGATTGTTATTATTCAATCAACGCCTCATTTTCATAAATTGATATATATATTTATAATTTACCAAATCATAAAGTATAATTATTAAGATCATTCTTAATATTTTCGGAATACATACTCAGATTTGATGAAATCTTTGAAATATTGTCCGTTTCTTTTAATATCTTGTCGCTTTCTTTCACAATACTATCACTAAGTTCAACAATATTGTTAATAGTAGCAACCTGTTCCTCTGTTATGGCTGCATTATTTGTTACAACGTCATTAATTTTAACAACGCCATCCGTAATTTCGTTAATGCCGTTTGTCGCCTTTGAAACATCTGCATAAATTGAATCAAATGAATCATTTGCACGCTCTACGCTAAGCATACAGTTTTGCATGTCATACATACAAATATCTGCTTTATCATTTATTTGTCTTATATTATCCGTTATGCTTTCAACAAGTCTGCTGATAGTTTCCGTAGCTTCTGATGACTGACTCGCAAGATCACCGATTTCCGATGCAACGACAGCAAAACCCTTACCCATTTCTCCTGCTCTTGCTGCTTCAATAGAAGCATTGAGTGATAAAAGATTAGTCTGGGAAGCTATAGCATTAATTGTTTCCGTTATACCTGTAATCTCTCTGACTGTATCATCTGTAACCCTGATTATATCAGCAAGCTCTTTAAATGTGGTATTGAGAGTATCCACATTTTTATTCATTTCATCCATCTCATCTTTTCCGTTCTTGGATGAATTAACTGTATCAATACATAAACTTCTGACATGATCTGCATTATGAGTAAGTGCTTCCGATGTGTCAGCAAGCTCACTTGTAGCATTTGCAACCTCATCGATGGAATTATTCATAGTTATAAGAATCTTGTTTAAGTCATCTATCGATTGACATTGCAATTGATTTGATTTTGAAAGTGAATTTGATATATTAAGGCATTCTCCGGCACTGTTACTCATATCATTTGATATTTTTGTCATACCTCCCAGCATGCTTCTCATCTTAGCAATATAATCTGAAAGATGTTCACTTAATGTTGTTATTTCATTATTTCCTTCCGGTATAACCGAAACAGTAAAATCTCCGTTACTCATATCATTTATGTTATTTGTAACTTTAGCAACCGGATTAATATACTTTTTGATTACCATATAAATGTATACAGTCAAAAGTACAAGTAAAGAAATACCGATTATCAATGATTTATATAATGTTTTATTAACGATATCACTTATGTAGGTATACGGCACAGCGCTTACAACTACCCATGAAGTGTCTTTCACTTCTGTTGCCGTATAAATCATCTTTCCGGATGAGGTCTTTGCGATAACTGCTTTATTTATATCCATACTGTTTTCGGTATTTAATTTGTCATATACCTTGTTTAACCCTTTTACAACAGAATTCTTACTCTCTGAAACTGTTTCTCCGACAACTTCCTGGTCAGTACTGACTATTATTTCGTTATTATTTGTATTAATTAAATAAAATATTGCATTGTCGGCACTCGAATCAAATGTGGACATTTTTTCAGATACTTTATCAAAATTAATATCACTGCTTAAAACTATACCTTTTTCCTTATCAAGAAGAACAGAACATGCAATACATGTTTTTCCCGTAGAAGCATCTATATACGGATCAGCTGTATAGATTTCTCCATTTTTTTCAATTGCACCTTTATACCATGCTCTATCAGAAAAATCAAATGTTTCATCCGGTACCCATCCTGATCCATCAAGGAATTTTGAATCATTACCGTATGCTATATAGATATCTTGAGAATCAGGGTCAAGCTTCGTCAATTCAAGAAGCATATTCAATGTGTCATCATAGGATAAATCCGGAGTGTTTCTCCATACATTAGCAACCTGTTCAACCCTGACTTCTGTTCCGTTCCACCAATTATCTATTTCATTGGCATAAGAAACAGACTCTTTGCTTAAAAGAGATTTTGACAAATCTCTAATCTTGTTTGATTGATTACCGATGTTAAATTCAGTGATAATAACAATGATAACGATAACTGCAAGGATTATCCTTGTCAGCAATATCTTTTTTAATGACTTTCTCTTATACATAGTTTTCCCTCCCATAGTAATCATTATTTATATTATATCACAAAACAAAAAAAAAGAGACATCAATATTTTTAATGCCTCTTTTTCCCCTCTTTAAATTAATCTAATGAAAGATTAACCAACTTTAACGATTTCCTTTTTATTATATGAACCACAAGCCTTGCAAACTCTGTGTGGCATCATAAGCTCGCCGCACTTACTGCACTTAACTAATCCAGGAACACTCATCTTCCAGTTAGCTCTACGCTTGTCTCTTCTTGCTTTTGAAGTTTTATTCTTAGGACATATAGCTCCCACGGTATTACACCTCCCTTAAAAATCACACTTTAGCCATTATACAAACTTTGATGGATAATGTCAACTAAAATTTTACATTTTTTTTATTTATTTTTTTTAATACTTATTTTTATATCAATGATACCGTTTCTCTTGCAATTGCAAGCTCTTCATTTGTCGGAACAACATATACGGGAACTCTCGAATCCGAAGTTGAAATCTTAACCTCTTCGCCTCTTAAGCTATTCGGTTCATCATCAAGTTTGATTCCAAGATATGCAAGTCTTTCACAAATTCTTGTTCTTGCTGTTTTATTGTTTTCTCCGACACCTGCAGTAAAGACAATTGCATCTACGCCATTCATGGCAGCTACATAACCGCCAATAAACTTGGCAGCCTGATAGCAAAATACATTCATGGCTATCTCACATCTTTTATCGCCGGCTATAATGCCTTCATCCAAATCTCTGAAATCACTTGACTTACCTGATATTCCGAGTACGCCTGAATTCTTGTTAAGAATGTTCATAACTTCTGATATGGATTTGTTTTCTTTATTTGCTATAAATTCAACTATGGCAGGATCAATATTTCCGCTTCTGGTTCCCATGGTAATACCCTCAAGAGGCGTAAATCCCATAGTAGTATCAATTGATTTTCCACCCTCCACGGCACATATACTTGCGCCTCCGCCAAGATGACAGACTATAATCTTCGTATCTTTTATATCCTTACCGAGAATCTCGGCAGTTCTTTTAGAAACAAAGCTGTGGCTTGTTCCATGGAAGCCGTATCTTCTTACCTTGTACTTTTCATAATATTCATATGGAATACCGTATATATATGCATAATCAGGCATAGTCTGATGAAATGCCGTATCAAATACAGCAACCTGAGGTACATCCGGTATAAGTTCTTTACAGGCTCTTATCCCAATAAGGTTTGCAGGATTATGTAAAGGTGCAAGTTCAGAACACTCTTCAATGGCTGCCATAACTTCATCATTTATAAGGGCAGATCCCGCAAATTTTTCTCCTCCGTGAACAACTCTGTGACCGATAGCACCTATCTCGGACAAATCAGAAATAGCACCTGTCTCTTTATCAGTAAGCATCGAAATAACAAGCTTAACAGCAGCACTATGATCCGGCATAGGTGATTCAAATACGACCTTTTCCTTACCTGTAGTTTGATGAGTTATAAAAGAACCATCTATCTTTATTCTTTCACAATTACCCTTTGCAAGCAACTTTTCGGTATCAGCATTGATAAGCTGATATTTTAAAGAAGAGCTTCCGCAGTTAATTACCAAAACCTTCATACCAAGTTTCTCCTTATATTGTGTATTAATTTAATATATTTAATTATCCAATGCCTGAGCCTGAACAGCTGTTATAGCAACAACACCGACAATATCATCAGCTGAGCAGCCTCTGGATAAATCATTTACAGGTTTAGCTATACCCTGTGTAATCGGGCCGTAAGCATCAGCCTTTGCAAGTCTTTGTACGAGCTTATATCCTATATTACCGGCATCAAGATCAGGGAATATAAGAACATTTGCCTTACCTGCGACCTTGCTTCCGGGTGCCTTCGAAGCGGCAACCTCGGGAACTATTGCAGCATCGGATTGAAGTTCTCCGTCACATTTTAAATCAGGGCATTCTCTGTTAACTATTTTTGTTGCCTCAACAACCTTATCTACATTAGGATGCTTCGCACTTCCTTTTGTTGAATGTGAAAGCATTGCTACAATCGGTTCCTCGTCTACAAGAAGTCTGAATGACTTGGCCGAGCTTTCAGCAATAGCCGCAAGTTCTTCGGCATTAGGAAACTGATTAAGTCCCGCATCCGAAAATATAAATGTTCCGTTAGCGCCCATATCACAGTCAGGAACAACAACAAGGAAAAATGCCGAAACAAGCTTTGTATCCGGAGCAGTCTTAAGAATCTGTAAAGCCGCACGAAGAACATTTGCGGAAGAATTAACAGCTCCCGCCACCATTCCGTCAGCATCTCCGGCTTTAACCATTATACATCCGAAATACAAAAGATTTGTTAAAAGCAGCTCCTTGGCTTCCTCAGGAGTTAAACCCTTTTTCTTTCTTAATTCAACCAAAAGTGCAACATAATCATTAAGCTTAGGGCAATCATAAGGATCCACAAAACGCGCCTTGTTTAAATCAAGTTCCTTTTCCTTAGCCCTTTTAACAATATCCGTTTTATCTCCTATGAGAATTATATTGGCGATGTCCTCATCCAATATCTTATGAGCTGCCTGCAAAGTTCTCATATCTGCGGTTTCAGGAAGAACTATTGTTTTTTTATCTGCTTTTGCTCGTTGTTTAATGCTATCAATAAATCCCACTTTTTTTCTCCTTTAATCTCAAAATATATTAAATAATCATATTATTCTTTGATTAATTCCATATCATCCACGACCAGTCTTCCTCGTCCGTGTTCCTTACCGTAATACATAGCCATATCAGCTCTGTTAATTAACAAATTCGTATCCTCACAAACATCCGGATACGAGGTTAGGCCTATACAGACATTTACACTTATATCATCCTGTTCGTATTTTACAATGGTATTTTTTATTTCTTTATGCATCGCCTCAAGTATCGGAAGTGATTCTTCAACCGATTTATCAGGCAAAACCAAAAGAAACTCTTCGCCACCGTACCTGCCTGCAAATCCTCCGTTTTCCTCAGCATATCTGTTTCCAATGCCTGCAACGGTTTTAATGACCGCATCACCGGCAAGATGTCCGTAATTATCATTTACCGATTTAAATTTATCGATATCATACATAGCAACGGAAATATTTGCTTTCTTTCGCTTTGCCCTTTTAATGGCACTATCAAATAATTGCATAAAATACATTCTGTTGTTTATACCGGTAAGTCCATCCTTATGTGCCATATCCTGCATCATGAGATAAAGCCTTGTATTTTTTACAGAAAGATTGAATTCGGCAGCACTTGCTTCATAGAAGCCAAGTCCTTTATCAAAGAAATCCAATCTGTCGGATGCAACCAGAATCAAACCATATACCTTCTTGCCGTCAACAAACGGAAACAAAGCTATTGATTTTAGATTTGAGTCACCGATAAACCTGAATTTCTTAAGCTCTTCCCCAATAAGAATTTGATTTTCATTTTTACCTGATTTGAATTCGGCAAAAATGCTTTCTATTTCTTTTCTGAGTTTTCTTTCCACTGCGGAATAATTTGTTTTAATTATCAAATTACCGCGTTTACTTATAAGCTCATCAGGCTCCATATAAACCGCACAAAGCTTTGCACTCTTTGTATCTATAACTGCTTCGGCAAGTACATCCATGCATTTGGTAATATCAAAGGTCGAAATCATAAATCTCAAAACCTTTGTCTGTGCTTCTGTTTCTTTGTTTACCTGAGCCAATTCTTTATTGGTTCTCTTCATTTCAATTTTTTGATAATTTATCTGTTCATTTATGGATTCGATTTTTTCCTGATATTCAATAAGTTTCTCGTTCGAATCCTGTATATCGGAATTTTCAAGAGTAAGTTCAAATATCTTTTTGTGATATTTATCATTTAATGCAACCAAAAGATCCACAATCGAAAATGCCGAAAACAACATAACAAACTGAATAAGGAAAAAGCAAATCGTTTCGGTTTCGCTTCTGTATCTGATACCGAATCCTGTTGAAGCAATTGCTATAACAACAATAATTATTACCCTGTTTGCCATTTCACTTTTGTCAAAATCAGTATCATATATCGTATATTCGATAATGAATATCGTCAGCAATACGCAAAGTGCAATCATTACTACCATAAGATTCGGAATAAGAGCAGTTATTGCTTCAAAGGTTATTATCTCTATGGTTCTGAATGAAAGAAAAACCTTCGGCGACATAAAATAATCAACATAAAACAGCAAAATATCAATAACAAAAAATATGCAAAGGACAACAAAGACCTGTAAAGCATTAAGCTTTGGATTTTTGCTGACATTGGTAAGCTTAGCCAGATATGCTACCAAAGCAGTTATAATATTTGCGGCATATATCAAACGATGAAATATCGGATTATATTTTATCGAACTATTCATTTTTTCATATGAATTCCGGGTTTTATCCTTCTTTTCAAACATTTCGGCATCAAAATCGTTTTTAGCCTTTTCCATTAGTCTTATTTCTCCCAATAAATCTCAATATTTGCGCCTTCATGAATTAAATCAATAAATTCCGCATGAACACCGTCTATTTTTGTTTCAAGTCTGCTTCCTTTCATTGATGACATATCAAATGCACTTGCATCCATGGCATCAACAAACCGATATTCATCTTTACCCGTCAACGTATAAGGAGTTTTATTTACAATTACGTGCATAACCAAATTGTCACCTTCATTGTCCGGTATAATATTCTTTTTTTCTTCAGGTAATTCGTTCGAAGCATCTTTTTCTTTATACTTCTCATGAATCTTATTTTTATCTTCATCCGTTGCTTCCGGAAGCTCATCAAATTTTACTTCATCGCTCCAGGAAACAACAAAATTTTCATAAACCTTATCTTTCAAATCCGCTTCTTTATTATTTACATACACCTTGCCCTCAGGCTTTACATCCATAAATGTAAGAAGCTGTTCCAAAAGATAATAATTCTGCATTTCTATATTATCCCCGTCTTTAATTTCATATGACTCAGTCTCGGGATTACCGTTTACAACCGCAAATTTAGGACAGGTAATTTTCACATCATTCACTATAAAGTCAAGAGTTCCGTCATATTCGGGAAGCGAGCCCAAAACCGCCTTTGCCTTGTCTCCGGCAGTTGATTTAATAATATCTATTTTGTCATTTGCTTCAATAAGAGTATTCATACCGACCACGGCATCATTTCTTTTTATTATGGCAGCCTCTCCGTTATATCCGCGAACTATACGTTTCTTTCCGTTTATCCTAAAAATCAAATCTTCTCCGCGCTTAGGGAAAATATGCTCATTCGGTAAGCCGTATTGAACCGCAGCATCAAATATAGTAAGCTTGTCATTATTGTAAAGTTTAATCCTGTCACCGTTAACGGTAACAAAAATAAAGTTGTTTTTCTGATCAAAATAATTAAGACAGATACCTACAGGAGTAACATATAACGGATCCTTCTTTACATCTTCAACAAGAAAGTTTATGTTGTGCATAACCTCCTGTCCTCTTAAGGCAACTCTCTCCTCAGGCAACTTAAGCATATGAGCCAGAACCTCGGTAAAGCCTTCAAGCTTTCCGCCGCCTCCCACAACAAAAACAGCACTTACAGGTACACCACCGTTAAGTTCCACAATCTTATCCGCTATTTTCCTGGTTATTTCATCCTTTACAGATGCAAGAGTTTTGAATATTTCATCAGGGGTAATCTTATGACTTATACCCATAATATCCTTATATGTAACACTCTTTTTCTTCGAGCTTACCATCTTTAATTTTTCTGCAGTATCAAAATCAACAAGATACTTCTTGATAAGAGCCTCGGTCAATTCATCTCCCGCGGAAGGTATCATTCCGTAACCGATTATGCTTCCGTCTCTTGTAATACAAATATCGGACGTTCCTGCTCCGACATCCAAAAGAGCTATATTAAGAAGTCTGAAGTTCTCCGGAATGGCAACATTTATTGCAGCTATAGGCTCCAATGTAAGATTAGAAACATAAAGACCTGCCTTTTCAACAGCTGTATAAAGACTGCTTACAACTTCCTCAGGAAGAAATGTTGCCAAAATATCGGCACCTATCTTTACTCCCTTATGTCCCTCAAGATTATGTATTTCATAATCATTTAAATAATACTTTATAGCTGTATATCCTACACAATAATACTTTGTCTTTTCATTATTTTCATGTAATTCCTCAAGAATTATATCATGTGCCTTCTCGACACCAATAAGGTCGATAGAATGAATATATTCCTGGGTAATCTCTGTATTTTCATCAAACTCATAATCGCCATGACCCACAGCAGTCTTAAGAACACGTCCCGCTGCGGCAATACATACATCACGAAGCTTACGACCTCCGAGCTGCTTCTCAAGTTGATTTTTTACAAAAATAATATCTTCGCTTACTTTGTTAATATCATGAATCTGTCCGTCAATCATAGACCTTGAATCATGAAACTTCACAGACATAGCTACAACATTAAACCTTTCGGCTTCTTTATATCCGACAATTCCCACTATACTTCTTGTTCCTATATCCAAACCGAAAATAAGCGGTTCAGGATACTTTGTAATTGCAGCCATGTTTTTCCTCCGGTAATTTATGTGTTAGTTCATTAATAAGCATCTGCTTTATAACAAATAAAAGCTTCATACATACGCCATTTAATCGGTCGGATGCTTAACGCTAATTATATCATTTTTCAAGAATATATTCAACCTTGCTTTTAGTTGTTTTGATGAATTTTCATAACTATTTTCATTGTTTATAGTGAAATTTGTATATTTTTTATAATACTCGTCAGACTCCTGACTTTCAAAGATTGAAATGCATTTTTCTCTGGTGTATCCTCTTTGTTTTTCGAGCCTCTTGATTCGCTCTTCTCTTGAAACCCAAATATACCAGATTTCATCGCAAATATCCCTGTAACCATCCTGGATTAGAAGCGCAGCCTCTATAACAAACAAAGATGTAACACCTTCATTCCGTTTTAATTCAATCTGTCTTAATATCTCTTTTTTCACGGCCGGATGAACAATTCCATTAAGTTTCTTAAGCTTTTCTTCATCATTAAATACTATTTGACCAAGTTTTTTTCTGTCTATGGAAAAAGGAGCATCCGAAATTAATATATCTTTCCCGAATTTCTTTACTATTTCATTATATGCTTCCATTCCGGGTTCCATAAGCTCGTGAGCAAGACTGTCCGACTCGATAATATAAGCATTGTATTCGGTTTTTAACTCGTTTAATATACGACTCTTACCCGAGCCTACTCCACCTGTTATCCCTAAGATTTTCATATATCAATATTCCTTTTTTATTTTGCTTCATACCAGTTTCTTCCCTCGTGCATATCAACTATGAGCGGAACACTTAATTCTGCTGCCTTCATCATATTATCATTTAAAATAGCTTTTACTTCTTCAAGCTCTTCAACTTTTGTCTCAATCAAAAGCTCATCATGAACCTGAAGAATCAATCTTGATTTTAGATTTCTTGTTTTTAAATCACGATTGACATTTATCATGGCTATTTTTATGATATCGGCTGCAGTTCCCTGAACAGGTGAATTCATGGCACAACGTTCTCCGAAGCTTCTGGTCATAAAATTTGAAGACTTAAGTTCCGGTATCGGTCTTCTTCTGTTAAACATTGTGATTGAATATCCTTTTTCTTTTGCACTGTTAACTATATCATCAAGAAAAACCTTAACATTTTTATATGTTTCAAAATATTTATTAATATATCCTTCGGCCTCTTTTCTCGGAATATCCAAATCCTGACCCAGTCCAAATGAACTGATACCGTAAACAATACCGAAATTTACAGCCTTGGCCTTTCTTCTCATAAGACTGTCAACTTCCTCTATAGGAACTCCGAAAACCTCTGAAGCGGTTACTGTATGAATATCAGTATCCTTTTTATAAGCAGATATAAGAGCTTCATCCTTCGATAAATGAGCAAGAACTCTTAACTCAATCTGTGAATAATCCGCATCAAGAAAAACATATCCGTCTTCCGGAATAAACACCTTTCGTATTTCCCGTCCGAGAGGAAGTCTTGTAGGAATATTTTGCAAATTAGGTTCTGTAGAGCTGATTCTTCCGGTTGCCGTAACAGTCTGATTAAACTTACCATGAATACGACCGTCAGGCTTAATATAAACCGATAATCCCTCCACATAGGTTGAATTAAGCTTCGTAAGCTGTCTGTAATCGAGTATTTTCGGAATTATCTCATGCTCGCTTTTAATCTTTTCCAATACCTCAACACTTGTTGAATATCCCGTTTTTGTTTTCTTGCCCGATTTAAGTTCCAAATGTTCAAACAAAATCTCACCAAGCTGCTTCGTTGAATTTATATTAAATTCCTTACCTGCCAGTTCATATATCTCTTTTGTAAGTCTTTCGATATTTTCTTTAAGCTTTATTCCGAATTCGTTAAGAGCCTTACCGTCAACGCGAATACCGTTCTTTTCCATTTCATAAAGCACAAATGTACAAGGAAGCTCTATATTTTTATAAAGCTCATACATATCCGTGTTTTTAAGCTTATCCGTTATTGCCTTTGAAGAAGCTAACGGAATTATTGATTGATACGCAATGTATTTTGATATATTTTCATCTTCAATAGTAAATACATTAATCTCATTTTTTCCGATAAGCTCTTTTCGTGTAAGAATTGTAATACCGATATATTCTCTGGCTATATCATCATATGCATACTCATCTTTTAACGGATTTATAAGATATGCTCCGATACCGCAGTCAAAAATATCATTTTCGGGCTTGATATTTATATATTTTAATTCTTTCTTTATATCCAGAGAACAAATTCTTTTTTCATTCTCTATGGATTTTAATACATAATCATTAATAAGCTCTGTCGAAATATCTCCATTAAGTCCGATAATATATACCAGTTTTTCACTTACGGAAATACTTGCACAAACCGGACCGTTTCCTTCATCAATATAAGCAAAGCCAAACGAATCCTTAATCTTATCAAAAACGCTAACCAAATCCTTGCAGTCATATATAAATTTAATTTCAAAATCAAAGCTTTGAACCTTCTTTTCACTCTCATCAAATTTTGTCAAAAGGCTCTTAAATTCAAGCTCACTGAAAAGCTTATATGATTCATTATTAAATGCATTATTATAAAGCATATTATCAATATCAGCATCAAGCTCACAATCAAGCTTTATCGTAGCAAGCTCTTTTGACAAATACGCCTGATTTTTAAACTCTATCAGATTGTCTTTCATCTTGCTCTTTTTAAGCTCATCAATATGCTCATAAACTCCGTCCATTGAACCATATTCAACCAAAAGCTTTTCTGCAGACTTCGGACCGACCCCCGGTACTCCCGGTATATTATCCGATGAATCACCCATAAAGCCCTTCATATCAATAAAAATAAGCGGCGTAACACCATATTCATTTATTACATCCTTATCATAATAATTATATATTTCAGTCCTGCCACCCTTAGTCTTCGGGATTTTTATAAGTATCTTATCTGTTGCAAGCTGAAGCAAATCCCTGTCTCCCGATAAAACAGTTACATTATATCCTTTTTTCTCACCTACTCTTGATAATGTTCCAAGTATATCATCCGCCTCATATCCCGCCTTTGATATGGTAAAAATATTCATGCTTTTAAGAACCTCTTTAATAAGAGGCACCTGTTCCCTTAATTCATCAGGCATGGCATGTCTGGTTCCTTTGTATTCACTGAACATTTTATGTCTGAATGTAGGCTCCTTTAAGTCAAAAGCAACACAAACATGAGTCGCTTTTTCTTCATCAATTACCTTTAAAATTATATTTAAAAATCCCAAAACAGCATTTGTATGTCTTCCGTCGGATGTTGTAAGATCCGGAAGTCCGTAAAATGCTCTGTTTAAGATACTGTTTCCGTCTATCAATAAAAGCTTATTCATTCTCTATATCCTCCTCATCCGCTTTAAAAGGGTCATAGTGATGAGTTATTATATAACTTCTTATTTTTTGATAAGTTGTCTTTTCTTTTTTTATATACTTGTTCTTTTGATTTACGATAATATCATTATCGGAAAATTCCATATATTCATCCCAATTATCAAGATAATAAAAATCACCCTGTCGTTCTTTGGTTATTATTTGTTCCGTTATATAAACTTTATGAAGGATTCTTCCGTAATATAAAGATAAAACCATAACAAATGCGATAAAAAATACACCAAATGTTGAAATCTTGAATCTTTTGGCCTTTTGGACCTTGTTTTTAGCTTTATCAAGATCTTCTTCCAAAAGAGTTTTGAAATTTTGAGGCAAATCCTCATTATTATCAAGCTTACGCATACCAATAATCAATGTATAGTATATCTCAAGCTCTTCCGAACAATTCTTGCAATTTTGCATATGACGGACAAAAGAGGCAACTTCATCATCCGAAAGCTTTCCGTCAATAAATGCCATTATATTCGATTGTGCTTCCAGACAAGTCATTAAAAGTCCTCCAGTCTTTGTAATTCTAAGAAAAAAGAACCCGGACATAGTTTATCCAGGTTCTTAATAATATTAATTCTTAGTTATTAATAAGCTTTCCTGCTTCATCATTCCAGCTATATAACTTACGTACTTCTTCGCCAACCTTCTCTGACGGATGCTCTGAAGCAAGCTTTCTTAAAGCCTTGAAATGAGCCTGACCACCTGCTGATGACATATCAAGTAAGAAGTCCTTTGCAAAAGTACCATCCTGAATATCCTTAAGAATCTTCTTCATAGCTTTCTTAGTATCTTCAGTGATAATCTTAGGACCTGTTATGTAATCACCATACTCAGCAGTGTTTGAAATAGAATATCTCATACCTGCGAAGCCTGACTGATATATAAGATCTACGATAAGCTTCATCTCATGAATACACTCAAAGTAAGCATTTCTTGGATCATAACCTGCTTCAGTAAGAGTTTCAAAACCTGCCTGCATAAGTGCACAAA
>DFDU01000004.1:11792-49192 GCA_002369325.1 Lachnospiraceae bacterium UBA3820 | reverse complement strand
TAATGATTATACATATTATGACAGAAATGTTTCGCACACGAATCTTGGATATGATTGGATAGGTGTCGGAAACGGATTTGAACCTGAGTACGGTCCGGGTGGAAATATGCTTTGGCCTCAGTCAGATGAATATATGATTGATGAAACTTTTGATGAATATGCCGATGATGAACCTTTCCATACATATTATCTGACGGTAAGCGGACATGTTATGTATAATTTCAGTGGCAATGCCATGGCTCAAAAGCATAAGGATCTGGTTGAAGATATGGAGTATTCCGAAACAACAAAGGCTTATATTGCATGTCAATATGAGCTTGAACTTGCTATGGAAAAACTTGTGGAAAAGCTTGAAGAAAAAGGAATAGCAGACAATACACTTATTGTACTTACGGCAGATCATGTGCCGTATGATAATAAAGATGTGTGTGATGAGCTTGCCGGACATAAATTGGATAGTACATTCGAATGGTTTGAAAATACCCTTATAATCTGGTCACCTTCCATGGAAAAGCCGGTTTATGTAGAAAAGTGCTGCAGCAGTCTCGATATACTCCCTACCGTACTTAATCTTATGGGACTTCCGTATGATTCAAGAATGCTTGCAGGACAGGATGCACTGTCAGACAGCGAAGGATTGGTTATGTTTAATGACAGAAGCTTTATAACTGACAGAATTTCCTATAATGCAAATACCGGCGAGGTCATAAGCCTTGACGGAAAGCCTGTGGATGAGGATTATGTTGAAGCAAAGGTTGCACAGGTAAGAAATAAGTTTAGTATGGCAGAAAAAATTTGTGATTATGATTATTACAGATATATAGATGAGTATTTAACAGTAGGAGAATAAGCCTATGTTGAAAAAAAATAATAATAAAATTATTACAATATGGATGCTCTTTATTGCCTTTATGACGCTTTTAAGAGTTGTTTATTCTGCCGGCTATACCTACGAATACATTGTAAATGCGGGTATGGACGATCAATGGATGGTTTCTCAGGCATATTCTATTTTGGGAGGTCAATGGCTTGGACCGTACAGCCATGTAACTTTGATCAAATCTGTTACATATCCGATCATGCTGGCATTCTTCAGAGCTATATCGATGCCTTACGGAATGGGTGTCGGATTGTTTACGGTTGCGGTTTCGTTTATCTTCGCAAGAGCGATAAAACCTGAGGTAAAAAATGTTTTCCTCAGAGGTATAATCTATCTTGTGATTTTGTATTCTCCGTTCGGATTTCTTTCTATTACATCTGCAAGAATATACAGAAATTCGGTTTCTCACTGGATGGCACTTTTGGTTATTGCATCAATTATAGGTATTTATTACAGAAGAGATTACAGTCTTAAAGGATTATGGAAATGGATACTTTGTGAAGCGGTTTCGTTCATGATGTTTTGGGAGCTAAGGGAAGACCACATCTGGATACTTGCATTTGTTGTGCCGGCTTCAATAATTCTGGCAATATATAGAATTTTTCATAAAAAGGGATTAATTAAATCATTAATCGGAGTGGCAATTCCGTTTGTTGCTGTTGTGATAATGGAATTGGGCATAGCAACGATAAATTATAAACACTACGGTGTTTTTTGTCTGAATGACAGATCGGGAACCTATTGTGCGAAGGTTGTATCACTTTTATATAAAATAAATGATGGCGGAATACATGATCAAAGTATATGGGTTTCAAGCGATGCGCTTACTCTTGCAAGAGAGGCAAGCCCGACTCTTGACAGCCTGGGTGATGGTTTGGACTATAACTGGAATTATTGGAAAGTCGTCACTATGTACGGAAATGAGGTTCCGGGAGATCATGCGGAATGGGCTTTGCGCCAGACTGTTATGGATGCGGGCTACTACAAAGATGCGGTAACAACAAATGAGTTTTATAAAAAAATATATGAAGAATTAAAGGCTGGCTTCGATTCGGGTATGCTGAAGAAGAAAAAAGGTATTTTCCTTTCCTCTCAAATGAGACCGTTCAATAAAGATGATATGGATATGGCATGGAAGCTGACCCGGAAAGTAGTTCCGAAATATGCCGGCTATGATACTAACGGAATGTATGTGGCATATACGACATACGGTATGGATGAGAATGATAAAAGCTTGTTTGAAAATATGCTGCTTATGAATATCACTGAGCAGTATATTCCGGAAAATGAAGAGATTACAGACTACGGAGCTTATGTAACTGCGTCATATAACCGTTTTATAAGAGCTAATCTTGACATGATATGGAAGATATATAAGAAGCTTGCCGTATTTTTGAATTATATTTCAATCGGTGCATTTATATTTATGATAACCAGTATGATATTTGAATTAAAGAGAAAAGAGTTTTATTCTTTATATGCTTTTTTGCTTACCGGAGGTATAATCATTTTGCTCTATGCTTACACATTTATGATATGCCTGTGGGGATTATGGATGACAACCGATATTAACAGTCCTGTATATTGGTTCTATGGTTCTTCGGGACCAATGCTCGTTCAGGTATGGAGAATATTATGTCTTACATATCTTATTAACAGAGTTACAAAGATTTATCAAAATAAAAAGGTTAAGTCAAAACAGGAAGAGAAAGAGGAAGCAGCAAGACCGGATGATGCTGTAACAATATCAAAAGATATGGATTTCGAAAGTGGTGAAGTATAAAAATGGGAATACATGATACGATAATAAAGCTTGAAGAATTGCGTAAAAAAGTTCAGATTGATCAGGTAATGACGGTTTGCCCAATGTTTATTATGCTGTTTTTATCTATGTTTGTACCGCAATTATCCTTTTTGATGGCGATAGTTTCTATGGGTATGATATTGTATGGGATAAAACACCAGAAAGAAGATAAGAAGAAGTTCAAAAGCCTATATAAGCAAACCTTTGTAACTCAGCTTTTGTCTGAAAGATTTGAAAATGTATATTATTCCTGGGAAAGCGGATTTACACAGGATGCAGTGAAGCTTTTTAATTTAGTTCAATTGGGTAACAGATTTTATAGCGAGGATTATTTGTCGGCATTTTATAACGGAATTCATTTCGAACAGTCTGATGTTACCGTACAATATCATACTTCCGGAAAGAATTCGCATACTACAACATATTTTAAAGGAAGAATGTTCGCCTTTGACTTTCCGCATAAAAACGTTGCGTCCGTAAGATGCTTTTCAAATACCTTTTTTTATAAGGCCGGCTCAAATAATCAAAAGATAAAACTCGAAAGCGGTAATTTTAACAGAATATTTAAAACTGATGCATTTTATGAACATGACGCTTTTTATTTTTTGACACCTCAAATGATGGAAAGAATAAGTGCGTTAAATGCAAAATACGGAAATGTTGCCGTACATTTTATGGGAAATAAGCTGTTTATCGGAATAAATATGAAATCGGATGCATTTGATCATGATTATTCAAAGAAAGTGGACTATTTGGAAGAGGTTGCAAAGATGAATCAGGACACGCAGGTGATTATAGATATAATAAATACATTGTCATATATGCATAATTATTAAAAAGTTTGAATTTTAAAATAATTTAGTATATAATAAAGAAGTTTATCAAAAAGTGTATAAAGGGTTACATGTTTTTTTGATAACTTTAAGGATATGATAGGAGATTCACACAATGAAAAAAAGTATTGAAATCAGATGGCATGGACGAGGCGGTCAGGGAGCAAAGACGGCAGCTTTGCTTTTGGCCGATGTAGCTTTTAATACGGGTATGTATGTTCAGGGCTTTCCTGAGTACGGACCTGAGAGAATGGGCGCACCAATCACGGCATATAACCGAATAGGCGATAAGCCTATAAGAGTTCATTCCAATATATACAATCCTGATTTTGTAGTGGTAGTTGATGAAACATTGCTTCATTCGGTAGATGTAACGAAAGGCTTGAGTAAGGAAGGCGCAATCGTTATAAATACCACACAGGATAAAAAGGATATTATCCCTTTGCTTAAGGGCTACGAGGGAAGAGTATATACGATAGATGCTCATAAGGTTTCAATGGAGACACTCGGTAAATACTTCCCGAATTCACCGATGCTTGCGGCAATAGTCAAGGTTGCCGAAATCATGGACAAGGATGTATTCTTATCGGAGATGGAGGCTTCATATAAGCACAAATTTGCCAAGAAGCCTGAAGTAATAGAAGGAAACATGAATGCACTCAGAATGGCATTTGAGGAGGTGAAATAAATGGCACAGGCATCAGATTTATCAAAAATAAATGAAAAGAGTCCGTATTATGACATTACACCGGGTAACCAGATTTACGGAGGCGGCGGTGCCAAGGAGTTTCACACCGGCGAGTGGAGAACTCAGACACCTGTTATAGACTGGAATAAGTGTACTCAATGCTTATTATGTACACCTGTATGTCCTGACAGCTGTATAGCCGTTAAGGACGGGAAAAGACAGGATTTTGATTTGGATCACTGCAAGGGCTGCGGTATATGCGAAAAGGCATGCAGCTTTGGAGCTATAACTATGAAGGAGGGAATTTAAGATGTCTATTCGTGAAAGAATGTCAGGAAATGAAGCGGTTTCCTATGCGATAAAGCAGATTAATCCGGATGTAATGGCAGCATTCCCTATTACGCCTTCAACCGAGATACCTCAAATGGTATCAACCTTTATTGCAAACGGAGAAATGGATACGGAGTTTATTCCGGTTGAGTCGGAGCACAGCTCAATGAGTGCGGCTCTGGGTGCGAGTGCTGCGGGAGCAAGAGCTCTTACGGCTACATCATCCTGTGGTCTTGCATATATGTGGGAAATACTTTATGTAGCTGCATCTGACAGACTGCCTATAGTGCTTGCACTGGTAAACAGAGCACTTACGGGTCCTATTAATATCAATTGCGACCACTCTGACAGTATGGGTGCAAGAGATTCCGGATGGATACAGATATATGCGGAAAATAATCAGGAGGCGTATGATAATTTTATACAGTCATTCAGAATTGCCGAACATCCGGATGTTAAGCTTCCTTTTATGGCCTGTCAGGATGGATTTATCACAAGCCATGCCGTTGAAAATATTGAGCTTATCGAAACTGAGACGGTTAAGAAGTTTGTAGGAGAATATAATCCGGAAAATTATCTTTTGAATAGCGAGATGCCTATGGCAGTAGGCCCGTATGCAAATTCACCTTTTTACATGGAAACAAAGTATAATCAAAGAATGGCCATGAAAAATGCCAAGAAAGTTATACTTGATGTAGCAAAGGAATTTGAGACTATTTCGGGAAGAAGCTATGGCTTCTTTGAAAAATATAAGCTTGATGATGCCGAGGTGGCAATCGTAATTATCGGTTCTGCTGCAGGTACATCAAAGGAAGCTGTTGATAAGCTTCGTGAGCAGGGTATCAAGGCCGGTGTACTTAAGATAAGAGTGTTCAGACCGTTCCCGGGAGAAGAAATTGCAGAAGCTTTGAAAAATGTGAAATATGCTGCAATACTTGATAGAGCAGAAAGCTTTTCAGCTTATGGCGGACCGCTTGGTTCTGAAGTTAAGTCTGCACTTTATGATGCAAAGTCGGGTTGTACCGGAATTAATTATTTCTATGGTATCGGCGGTCGTGATTATACTGTTGAGGCAGCAGAAGGAGTATTTGAAGAGCTTATTGATATCATGAACGGTAAAAAAGAGATTGAACAGTTTAAGTATATAGGACTCAGAAAGTAAAGGGAGGAAAAACGAGATGGCATTTAATTTCAAAGAAGTAATGAGTAAACCGGAACGTCTTGCTCCCGGTCACAGAATGTGCGCAGGCTGTGGCGGAACGATTACCGTAAGAACGGTGCTTCGTGCCTTAAAGCCTGAGGATAAAGCAGTAATAGGAAATGCAACCGGTTGTCTTGAGGTGTCAAGCTTTATGTATCCATATACGGCTTGGGAGGACAGCTATATTCACAATGCATTTGAAAATGCGGGCTCAACTCTTTCAGGTGTTGAGACTGCCTACTATGCTTTGAAGAAAAAAGGTAAAATTAAAGATAATTATAAATTTATAACCTTCGGTGGAGATGGCGGTACCTATGATATAGGTTTACAGTCATTGTCCGGAGCCATGGAGAGAAATCATGATCTTGTATATGTTTGTTATGATAACGGAGCATATATGAATACCGGTATTCAGCGTTCATCTGCAACACCTATGTATGCCGATACAACAACCACGCCTGTAGGTAAGAATTCAAACGGTAAGATGCAGAATCGTAAGGATTTGGCTTCAATTATCGCAAATCATGATATACCTTATGTCGGTCAGTCTACATTGATCGGAACCATGAAAGACTTATATGAAAAGGCTGAAAGAGCTATATACACACCGGGTGCGGCATTCTTAAATGTAATGTCACCATGCCCGAGAGGATGGAGATATGAGACACCGGATATTATGAAGATTTGCAAACTTGCCGTTGAGACCTGCTATTGGCCTTTGTTTGAAGTTATTGAAGGAAAGTGGATACTTAATTATGAGCCTAAGAAGAAACTTCCTATTGAAGATTTCTTAAGACCACAGGGAAGATTTAAGCATCTTTTCAAGCCTGAGAATGAAGACCTTCTTGTTAAATATCAGGAAGAAGTTGACAGAAGATGGGAAGAACTTTTGTATAAATGTGCAAGATAAGGAAGTAAAGTATGAGTAAAAAGTGTTGCGGAATGATATATTCCGATGATGAAAAGGTATGTAAGATTTGCAAAAAGCCACTCGTTGATGACAATGCTGGGGATACCCAAGATATCGAAACCGTTCAATTCGGAGAGGAGGAAGCGGCGGAGGAGTCGGAAGACGAGTATGAAGAATACGACGAGGCGAAAGAAGCTGACGAGGAATATGAAGGATCGGATGAAACCGATGAAGAGTATGATAAAGCCAATACGACAGGTGAAGCCGAGAAAACCCATGATTCCGGCGACGCTGATGATAAAAATGTAAATTACCTGAAAAAACACATTGAACGTGAAGCTATTCTTGATCAGATATTTGAGGATAACGGATACAGGAAAAATGATACCATAAAAGAGGAAAGAGAAAAGGTTCCGTATAAAGGAGCCGGAATATTTACTCTTATTCTTGCAATTCTCGGATTGGCATTTATAGGTTTATTGGTTTATTTTATAGTTTTAAATCCGTATTATATAAAAAACGGAGAGGCTGACAGGCAGCTTGAGTATCCGGAACTTTCTTCCACATCGGATGCCGAAGAATTAAGCACGCTTCTTGAGCCTTACGAAGCTACCGTAACGGATGCCGCAGAAGAAAACTGATAGTAAGAATAGAGGAGAAAAAAGATGAAAAACGGTTGGAAAAAGCTATTTATATTTTCTTTGATTTTCATATTGCTTGAAGTAATCGGAACGGTTCTGGTTATGATGCCTTTTTATACAAGAAATATGGTCTTTAAAAATATTGATAAAGGAAATTCCGTAAAAACGAAGGGCTATTACGATATGCTCAATGATTCCGGTCAGGATAAAGTATGTTCGTATCTTGATGATTTCGGTGCGACGATTTGTCAAAAATATATAGACGGCAAAAAGACATATGAGGAAACCATGGCATCATTGGATTCCATAAAGGAAATAGAAGGCTCAAATCAAATTGCCGAAAAGTATATAAAGGATGTTGCGTCAAATGAGTATAAGAAGATAATAATGGAAATATATGAAGCTGATATGCAAAGAGATTCCAATAAGGGGTATGCTCTTAAGTCAGAGCTTGATGTCGTTAAGCAAAGACTCGATAATTCTACGCGGGAAAAACTTATGATAGAGATTTTAAATGATAAATATAAAGGATTCCTTGCGGAAGAGATAAATGGTGACGGAATTCTTGATATGTGCGCTATCATTCAGGATAACTCATATTATGAGGCTTATGACTATTCAAATGTTATTGCAAGTAATGCGGAAAGCGTAGTTGTATACAGAAGCTTATATTCACAGATGCAGGAAGCTTATGCGAGACAGGATTATCTTGATGTACTTGAAAAATGCAACGATATCGCTGTTGACAATTGGGATGAAAAATATAAGAAACTTTTCGAAGAAATGTATACCTCGGCCTACGAAGAGGGCAGGGAATATTATCCGGGAAAAATCGATGAATTTATAATGACGGATAATAAAGAGGCCGCAGTTGAGCTTATGAAGGAAGTTGAGGCTGTTTACGGAAACGATATAGATTTAAAAAATGCTCAAAATAATCTTCTTTCGGATTGGCAGCAGGTATATGTGGACTTTATTGAAAGTTATGATGCATCAAGCTCTTCACATACAATAAATACTTTATTGTTATATGATATAAATGATGATGATATTCCTGAAATGTTCCTGTTTGATATAGCCGAAATAGAAAATACTTATGTAAACTGTGAGGTTTATAATGTAAATAAAGGAAAATGTAAATCCCTTGGTTATCAAAAGATAATAAATATCTGTGATGACGGATACCTGATTACGCTTCCTGCATCGGGAGGCGGAGATGAGGCGTATGCTCTTACATCTTATGATGGCGAGAAGCTTACCGAAGGTGAGGATTGTAAGAAAGTGGGCGACAGTTATTATGTTAACGGACAGGATGTGAGTGATGCGGATTATTTGTCCGTCAGAACAGGAATACTTGCACATGCAAGCGCCTACACGATTAAGAATTCCAAGAATTCTGATTTGGAGAATGCAAGAGAATATATAATGCTTTTTGAAAATAAAAACTAAAACGGAGGAAAGAAAAACATGGTTAAATTGTATGAAACCGGAGCATATCTTGTTAACGGAACTGAACTTGTGGCTGATAATGAGGATGCAAAAAAAATACTTGAGAGTAAAGGAATAAATACAACAAAAGAAGAAGCATCAGAGAATACTATGGCTTATGGTATTCTTAAGGCACATAATACTTCGGACAATATGGAACAGCTTAAGATAAAGTTTGATAAGATGACTTCACATGATATAACCTTTGTAGGTATCATACAGACAGCCAGAGCATCGGGACTTACTGAATTTCCGATACCTTATGTTCTTACCAACTGCCATAATTCGCTTTGTGCGGTAGGCGGAACAATAAATGAAGATGATCATGTATTCGGTCTTTCCTGCGCTAAAAAATACGGTGGGGTTTATGTACCTCCCCATCAGGCTGTTATACATCAGTTTGCAAGAGAAATGCTTGCAGAGTGCGGTGCCATGATACTTGGTTCCGACAGTCATACAAGATACGGCGCTTTGGGAACAATGGCCATAGGCGAAGGTGGCGGAGAGCTTGCAAAGCAGCTTCTGAAAAGAACCTATGATGTGGCAAAGCCGGGAGTTGTAGCCATTTATCTTGATGGTGAGGTTTCAAAGGGCGTTGGTCCGCAGGACGTTGCACTTGCACTTATAGGCGCAACCTTTAATTGCGGTTATGTTAAAAATAAAGTTATGGAATTTGTCGGACCGGGTGTTGATAAGCTGTCTGCGGATTTCAGAATCGGTGTGGATGTAATGACAACCGAGACTACATGTCTTTCTTCTATCTGGAAGACTGATGATGAGATAAAGAAATGGTATGAGACACATTACAGAGCAGAAGCATATAAGGAACTTAATCCGGGAAATGTGGCATACTATGACGGAGTGGTATATGTTGATCTTTCAAAGATTAAGCCTATGATAGCTATGCCGTTCCATCCAAGTAATGTATATACGATAGAAGAGTTAAAAGCCAATCTTACGGACATACTTGAGGATGTGGAGAAGAAGGCACTTGTATCGCTTGACGGAAAGGTTGACTTCACATTAAAGGATAAAATAAGAGACGGAAAACTTTATGTTGAGCAGGGAATCATAGCAGGCTGTGCCGGCGGAGGATTTGAAAATATCTGTCAGGCTGCTGACATTGTAAAAGGCAAGTACATAGGTAACGATGAGTTTACTCTTTCGATTTATCCGGCGTCAACGCCTATATATATGGAGCTTGCAAAGAACGGGGTATTGGCCGATCTTATTCAGACAGGTGCCATTGTTAAGACTGCATTTTGCGGACCTTGTTTCGGTGCGGGAGATACACCTGCAAATAATGCTTTCAGTATAAGACATTCAACGAGAAACTTCCCTAACAGAGAAGGTTCAAAGATACAAAACGGTCAGATTTCATCTGTTGCACTTATGGATGCACGTTCCATAGCTGCCACAGCGGCAAATAAGGGTTATCTTACCGCTGCAACCGAGATTGACGTGGAATATAAAGGACAGAAATATTTCTTCGACAGGACTATATATGATAACAGAGTATATAATGGTGTCGGAAAGGCAGATCCTTCTGTTGAAATCAAGTTTGGTCCGAATATTAAAGACTGGCCGGAAATGATTTCATTAACAGACAATCTTATGCTTAAGGTTTGTTCGGTTATAAATGATCCTGTTACAACTACCGATGAGCTTATTCCTTCGGGAGAAACTTCATCATACAGATCGAACCCTCTCGGACTTGCCGAGTTTACACTTTCGAGAAAGGACCCTGAGTACGTAGGAAGAGCGAAGGCTGTACAAGTGCTCGAAAGAACGCGTGAAGCCGGAGAATGCATGGGAGCAAAGGATGCTTCGATAAAGGAAGCGATGCATAAGGTTAAAGAGAAATTCCCTGAGGTAAATAAGGAAAATACCGGTGTTGGAAGCACAATTTTTGCTGTTAAGCCGGGTGACGGTTCCGCAAGAGAGCAGGCTGCTTCATGTCAGAAGGTGCTTGGCGGATGGGCAAATATTGCGAAAGAGTATGCTACAAAGAGATATCGTTCAAATCTTATAAACTGGGGAATGCTTCCGTTTGTAATAGATGAGGACTATAAGTTTGACATAGATGATTATGTATTTATACCTGATATAGTAAAGGCTATAAAGGATAAGTCTGATGTTATCAAGGCATATGTGGTAAATAAGGATATGCACGAGCTTAATCTTACACTCGGTGCACTTACGGATGACGAAAGAGATATTATTCTTGCCGGATGTCTTATAAACTACTATAAGGAAAACTGATTTGAATAAATAATTATAATTCAAAACTGATTATGTTGTAATAAAGACAAAAATCGGATAAAATATTTTTGAAATAATAAAAAAGGGGTGGTAATATGGCTTGGATGATAATCTGGCTGATAGCGGCTGCGGTACTTATTATTATGGAAATTATATCATTGGGTCTTACAACGATATGGTTTGCCGGCGGAGCACTTGTGGCAGCGCTTATGGCTTATTTGGGGCTTCATTGGATAATACAGGTGCTTATATTTGCGGTAGTATCACTGTTGCTTCTTCTTTTTACAAGACCGCTTGCGGTTAAGCATCTTATGAAGGAACCTGAGAAGACCAATGTTGAAGGTCTTATCGGAAAAACAGGTTATGTTACAAAGACTATCAATAATCTTAAGGCTGAAGGTGAGGTTAAGCTAAATGGTATGGAGTGGACCGCACGTTCAAAAGATGATGAGGTTATTGAGGAAAATGAAGAAGTCATTGTAGAAGAAATAAGCGGAGTTAAGCTTGTTGTTTCAAAAAAGAATAATTAATCATAAAGGAGGATTTTATTATGGGATTTAGTTTGTTGTCAGGTCTTTCGGGAGGACAGGTATTCGGTCTTTTCCTCGTATTTATCGTAGTAGTTATAGTTGCGAGTGCAATTAAGATCGTACCTCAGGCATATGCGTATGTAATAGAAAGACTCGGTACCTACCAGTCGACATGGGGAGTGGGCTTCCATATGAAGCTGCCTATTTTCGATAAGGTAGCTCACAGAGTTTCGCTTAAGGAACAGGTTGTGGATTTTGCACCTCAGCCGGTTATCACAAAAGATAATGTTACAATGAGAATTGATACGGTTGTATTTTTCCAGATTACAGACCCTAAGCTTTTTGCTTACGGTGTTGAAAAGCCGATTATGGCTATTGAAAATCTTACGGCAACCACACTCAGAAATATAATCGGTGATCTTGAACTTGACCAGACACTTACTTCAAGAGAAACAATCAATACAAAAATGAGATCTACCCTTGATGAAGCAACCGATCCTTGGGGTATCAAGGTAAACAGAGTTGAGCTTAAAAACATCATTCCTCCTGCAGCAATTCAGGATGCAATGGAGAAGCAGATGAAGGCCGAGAGAGAACGTCGTGAGCAGATTCTTATCGCGGAAGGTGAGAAAAAGTCTGCAATTCTTCGTGCGGAAGGTCAGAAGGAATCTCTTATCCTTGCCGCTGAGGCAGAAAAGCAGTCAGCAATCCTTCGTGCAGAGGCAACCAAGGAAGCAACCATTAAAAGAGCGGAAGGTGAGGCTCAGGCTATACTTGCGGTACAAAAGGCAAATGCAGACGGTATCAAGTTCCTTAACGAGGCAGCACCTGAGAAGGCTGTTCTTACATTGAAGAGTCTTGAGGCTTTTGAAAAGGCTGCTGACGGTAAGGCAAATAAGCTTATTATACCTTCTGAGATACAGGGTATAGCAGGTCTTGCTTCATCATTGACCGATATAGTTAAGGATTCAAAGGAACAGGCATAGAAAGGCGGTTTATATGGGACTTGCTGAATATCAAAAGGAAGCCATAATACAATTGGCAGATTACAGCGAAAAGATAATTCCGGCAACAGAGACGATTATAAAAGAGTTACGAGGCGACAGACTGGAGGACACAGATGAGCTGTTCGGACTCGTTATACAGGGTATAAATTGGGAAATAGAGATATTTAACAATTGCGAAAAGATAATTAACGAGAAAGAAGCCTTCGTTGATAAATCCAAAATGGCACAAGCTGTTACAAGGCTCGGAAAGGTTCTTCAGGAAAAGGATGATATCAAAATCGCTGCCTGTCTGGAGGTTGATTTTCTGCCATTTTTAAAAAATATGAAAAAAGCAACCGAAGTATAGAAATAATTTAAAGGTAAAAGACGCAAATTTTTCGATAAAAGGAAAATTTGCGTCTTTTTTCATAAACAAAAACCGATTTTTCGATTTTTTTTGTTGGAAATTACCATTCAATTAAAAAAAGAGAAAGAATTGCTATAAAAATTGCATAAAAAGTATTTCATTTTTTGGATAGTAATGGTATAATACAACTATATTATGCTAAAAGGGGTGACATTATGATTAAGAAAGAAATGATAGCTATGCTTTTAGCCGGTGGACAAGGGAGCCGCCTTGGCGTTCTGACCTCAAAGCTTGCTAAACCAGCGGTTGCATTTGGCGGTAAATACAAAATCATTGATTTCCCGCTCAGTAACTGTATCAATTCGGGAGTTGATACGGTTGGTGTCTTGACACAATACAGACCGCTTCGACTTAATCAACACATAGGTATAGGTATGCCATGGGACCTTGATAGAAATATCGGAGGCGTTACTGTTCTTCCTCCTTATGAGAAGAGTACAAACAGCCAATGGTACACCGGAACGGCAAACGCTATATATCAAAATATAGAATATATAGATTATTATAATCCGGATTATGTGTTGATATTATCCGGTGATCACATCTATAAGATGGATTACGAGGTGATGCTTGATTATCACAAGACAAGTAAGGCTGATATTACTCTTGCTACATATCAGGTTCCTATGGAAGAAGCAAGCAGATTCGGTGTAGTTATAACCGATGAGTCGGGTTGCATACAGGAATTTGAAGAAAAGCCTGAACACCCAAGGAGCAATAAAGCATCAATGGGTATATATATCTTTAACTGGAAGCTTCTTAAGGAAGCACTTACGGTTATGAAAGATCAGCCTGAATGTGACTTTGGTAAGCATATAATACCGTATTGCCATGAGAAGGGCAGTAAGATTTGTGCTTACGAGTACAAGGGTTATTGGAAGGATGTAGGAACTCTCGGTTCATATTGGGAAGCCAATATGGAGCTTGTTGATATCATTCCTGAGTTCAATCTTTATGAGGAATTCTGGAGAATCTACACGAAGAGTGATATTCTTCCGCCACAGTATATTGCACCTGAGAGTTCAATCACCAAGAGTATCGTCGGTGAGGGAACAGAAGTATACGGAACCATCGACAGTTCGGTTGTAGGTTCCGGCGTATCCATAGGAAAGGGTGCGATAGTTAAAAATTCCATTATAATGAATGGAGCAAAAATCGGAGACGGAGCAGTTATAGATAAAGCTATAATTGCCGAAGGTGTAGAAATCGGAGCCAATTCCGAGCTTGGAGTAGGTGAAGAAGTACCTAACGAGTTTGCACCTCATATCTATTCATTCGGACTTGTAACCATAGGCGAGAATTCGGTTATTCCGGCCAACGTTAAGATTGGTAAGAATGTTGCGATTTTCGGCGAGACAACAATTGATGAGTATCCGGACGGCTTGCTTAAGAGTGGTTCGAGTATAATAAAGGTAGGTGAATAGAATGAGAGCAATAGGTATTATTTTAGCCGGTGGCGGCAGCAGCAGAATGGGAGATATGTCATCAAAGAGAGCTGTAGCGGCTATGCCGATTGTAGGAAGCTACAGGGCCATAGATTTCACGCTATCCAATATGACTAATTCGCATATACAGAAGGTTGCGGTATTTACACAATATAATTCACGTTCTTTAAATGAACACCTTAATTCATCAAAATGGTGGGATTTCGGAAGAAAACAGGGTGGTTTGTATCTGTTTACACCAACTATTACAGCTACAAACAGCTATTGGTACAGAGGAACTGCTGATGCGTTGTATCAAAATATTAACTTCCTTAAATCAGCTCATGAGCCATATGTAGTAATTGCATCGGGCGACGGTATATACAAGCTTGATTATAATAAGGTTCTTGAGGATCATATTGCAACAGGCGCTGACATTACAATCGTTTGTAAGGATATTCCTGCCGGTGAGGATGACATCAACAGATTTGGTGTTGTTAAGCTTGCAGAGGATAACAGAGTTATAGATTTCGAAGAAAAGCCTTTGGTTGCTGAGACAAATACAGCTTCTATCGGAGTATATGTTGTAAGAAGAAGACAGCTTATCGAGCTTCTTGAAGCATGTGCGGCCGAGGGAAGAAGCGATTTTGTAAATGATATCCTTATAAGATATAAAAATGTTAAGAAGATTTACGGTTACAAATTACAGTCATATTGGAGAAATATCGGAACGGTTGATTCGTATTTCAAGACCAATATGGACTTCCTTAACAAGGATATCAGAGATTACTTCTTCAGACAGCATCCGGATGTATATTCAAAGGTTGAGGATTTACCTCCTGCGAAGTACAACGGAGAAGCGGTTGTAAATAACAGTCTTATAGCAAGCGGATGTATTATAAACGGTACTGTTGAGGATTCGGTTCTGTTTAAGAAAGTTTATATCGGCAATAATTGTGTGATTAAGAATTCCATAATTCTTAATGATGTTCATATAGGAGACAACTGTTACATTGAGAACTGTATAGTAGAGAGTAGAGATACCTTAAGAGCCAATACGGTTCATACGGGAGATCCTGATGAAATCAAAGTAATTATTGAGAAAAACTTTAGATACGCTCTATAGTGTAGGACATAATCAAAAGGGGGATTAATATGCAGATTACAGACGTAAGAGTAAGAAAGGTTACTAAAGAAGGTAAAATGAGAGCAGTTGTTTCGATAACTATTGATAACGAATTCGTTGTTCATGATATCAAGGTTATTGAGGGAGAGAAAGGCTTATTTATAGCAATGCCAAGCCGTAAGGCTTCGGACGGAGAGTACAGAGATATAGCTCATCCGATTAACTCAGATACCAGAGACAAGATACAGAGTATTATACTTGAAAAGTATCAGGAAACTGCTTCTGAAACCGAAGAATAAAAGGTATATTATAAGGGGCTGTCAAAAGGCAGCCCCTTTCTATGCATACAATCAAAACCGAAAATAGGAGGAACAGGATGGAAGAGGAATACAGCGTAACAGTCACGGATCTGATAAACAAAATGAATCTTGTCAACCATACGCCTGAAATAGATACCGACAAGATACTTATCAAGGATCCGAACATGAACAGACCGGCGGTTCAATTGGCAGGATTTTTTGAACACTTTGATGCGGCAAGAATTCAGATTTGTGGAAATGTAGAATATGCTTATATAGCAAACATGCATTCACGTGAGGAAAACATCGAAATATTTGAAAAGCTTTTTGCTTATAAGATACCTTGTCTGATATTTTGCAGAAACCTTCAGCCATATGATTTCATAATTGAAGCAGGAAAAAAATACGGTGTTCCGATACTCACTGATAAATCCGAAACTACATCTGAGTTTGTTCATGAGGTTGTTAGATGGCTTCACGTCGAGCTTGCACCACGCATATCCATACATGCTGTTCTGGTTGATGTATATGGAGAAGGTGTTCTCATTATGGGCGACAGCGGTATAGGAAAAAGTGAAGCGGCACTTGAGCTCATAAGAAGAGGACACAGACTTGTGGCGGATGATGTGGTTGAAATTAAAAAGGTAAGTGATGAAACACTGGTTGGAACGGCACCGGATACCACAAGGCATTTTATTGAGTTAAGAGGTATAGGCATAATAAATGTTAAGACCATGTTTGGTGTTGAGTGTGTTAAGCAGACACAGAACATAGACCTTGTCATAAATCTTGAAGAATGGGATAAGGAAGCAAATTATGACAGACTCGGACTTGAAGATCAATATACCGAGTTCCTGGGTAATAAAGTCGTAAGTCATTCCATCCCGATAAGACCGGGTAGAAATATAGCCATCATAGTCGAGTCTGCGGCGGTAAATCACAGACAAAAGAAAATGGGCTATAATGCGGCACAGGAGTTATACGATAAGGTGACTCAGAATATTGCCAGGAACTCACAAAACTTATAATATATAAAATATTTTATGCACAATCGCAAATAGGAGGATAAAAATGAAAAAATATGTTTTTGGTGTGGATATAGGAGGAACTACTGTAAAGATAGGACTCTTTACAAGTGATGGCGAGCTTCTTGAAAAATGGGAAATAACCACTCGTGTTGACGGTGGAGGAAAGCATATCCTCGGAGATATCGCAAGAGCCATAGAAGCAAAAATAGAAGAAAAGAAAATCGATAAGGCTGAAGTTGCCGGTATAGGAATGGGAGTGCCGGGACCTGTAAAAAATGATGGAACGGTTCTTAAGTGCGTAAACCTTGGCTGGGGCATATTTAATGTAGCTGAGGAAATGAAGGAACGCACAGGTTTGGAGGTTAAAGTCGGAAATGATGCCAATATGGCCGCATTCGGAGAGATGTGGCAGGGCGGCGGAAAAGGATATAAGGATCTTGTAATGGTTACTCTCGGAACCGGTGTAGGTGGTGGAATAATAGTTGACGGAAAGATGCTTTCGGGAGTAAACGGTGCAGGAGGAGAAATCGGACACATTCAGGTAAATGATCACGAAACTGAGGTTTGCGGTTGCGGACGCTGCGGATGTCTTGAACAATATACATCGGCAACAGGCATAGTAAGAATGGCAAATATAAAGCTTAATAATACCGATGCACCTTCATCCTTGAGAAATGCGAAATATATTTCCTCAAAGGCCATCTTTGATGCGGCCAAGGACGGAGACGAGCTGGCTGCCGGTCTTGTTGAGGAACACGGAAAGATACTGGGTAAGGCACTTGCTCAGATTGCCTGCGTGGTTGATCCTGATATCTTTGTTATCGGAGGCGGTGTTTCAAAGGCAGGAAGCATTATAATTGACAAGGTTTCAAAATATTTCCAGGAGTATGCATTCCATGCATGTAAGAAGACTCAGTTTGCTCTTGCTACACTCGGAAATGACGCCGGAATTTATGGGGGAGCTTTTGCAATTCTTAATGAATAAGATGAATAATTTATGAATAAAACATAAAATATTGTCAAAATGACGAAGTAATGAGTAATTTTTGCGATATAATTGATATTTTTTAACATTGAATTAAAATACCTCATAATGTATGATAAATACGTTGTGAGGTATTTTTTGTGATTGTTCGCACGAAATTTTGCGTTATGAATATATATTTATGATTGAGGGTTAATATGTCTGATATATTTGAAAATGTTATTTATAAATCAAACGAGCTTTTGAAAAATCATACGACCATGAGAGTCGGAGGCCCGGCAAAATATATATTTATGCCGAAAAATGCTGATGAAATAAAAAAGGTTATCGAGTTTTGCAATTCCGAAAATGAAAAATACATAATAATAGGCAACGGAAGCAATATTATTTTTTCAGATGAAGGCTTTGATGGAGCGGTTATAAAAATCTTCAATATGATGAAAGAGTTTTCCGTTGAAAATGATTTGATTAAGGCTGATGCGGGCTGCCTACTATCAAAACTTGCAAATGCGGCAAGAGACAATTCTCTTACGGGGATGGAATTTGCGGCCGGGATTCCGGGAACCTTAGGCGGAGCTGTTGTGATGAATGCCGGTGCCTACGGCAAAGAGATGAAAGATATAATAGAATATGTCGATGTGCTTTCAACGGACGGAAAATTAACACGTTACAAGTGCGAAGAGATGAAATTTGGTTACAGAAAGAGTATTATCGATAAAAATAAGATTGTTATAAGTGCAGGTATAAGATTAAAAAAAGGCGATAAATCCGAAATTGAAGCAAAGATGCTTGAATTAAAGGAAAAAAGAACCTCAAAGCAGCCTCTTGAATATCCAAGCTCCGGTTCTACATTTAAAAGACCGGAAGGGATGTTTGCGGGAAAGCTTATCGAAGATGCAGGTCTTAAGGGCTATCGTGTAGGTGGTGCGATGGTATCCGAAAAACATGCAGGATTTGTAATAAATTATGACAATGCAACTGCTGAAGATATATTAAATTTAATTGAAGATGTAAGAAATACGGTAAATAATAAATTTGGAGTTTTGCTTGAACCGGAGGTAAAAATCATAAGATGAGATTTGTAATTGTTACCGGAATGAGCGGTGCGGGAAAATCAACAGCCTTAAAAAAACTTGAAGATATGGGCTTTTTCTGCGTAGATAATTTACCTGTTATGCTCATAAAAAGATTTGCTGATATTGCTTATGATGATGAGCTTGAAGTGGACAATGTGGCAATCGGAGTTGATATCAGAAGCGGTGAATCGCTTAATAGGCTTTCAGTATTGCTTGAGGATATGAAAAAGAGTGATTACAGTTATGAGATTCTTTTTCTGGATGCCACGGAGCCTGAGCTTGTTAAAAGGTTTAAGGAGACAAGAAGAAAGCATCCGTTGTCAAAAAGCGGCAGGATAAATGAGGGTATAGAAAGAGAAAGAAAAAAGATAGAATTTTTGAAGCAGCGAGCTGACTATATAATAGATACAAGCGGACTTTTGACAAGAGAACTCGGAGCGGAAATAGAAAAGATATTTTCGACCGGCGAAGCCTATAACAATATGATAATAACCGTTATGTCCTTTGGCTTCAAGTACGGAATACCCAGAGATTCGGATCTTGTATATGATGTGAGATTTCTCCCGAATCCGTATTATGTACCGGAACTTAGACCACTTACGGGAAATGATAAGGCAGTTGCCGATATGGTTATGGATTGTGAAGAATACGGACAATTTATGAATAAGCTGACGGATATGATTGAATTCCTTGTTCCGAATTATAAAAAAGAAGGCAAGAATCAGCTTGTGATATCCGTTGGATGTACCGGTGGAAAACACCGTTCCGTAACGGTTGCGAATGCACTTTACGAAAGACTCGGAAATCTGCCGTATACCGTAAGGATATTTCACAGAGACATAACCAAGGATAAATTCGTTAAAGGGGAATAATGATATGTCCTTTTCGCAAAAAGTGAAAGAGGAATTATTTGAACATATAAGTAATGCAAGACATTGCAGACTTGCGGAGCTTGGAGCTTTGGTTGTGATGTCCGGTGACAATTCGGATAATCTTGCGAAGAAAAAACTTAAAAGACTTTCGGGAATGTTAAAGCTTGAACCGTACGACGAAGAAGGAAAAAAAGCATTAAAGCTTAAAGAAAATGGCGGAAGCTATGAAATTGAAAGAATTCTTGTTTCCAAGAATTGTTGTAAACAGGCTTTTATAAGAGGCGCCTTTATTGCCGGTGGTTCGGTAACAAATCCGGAAAAAAGCTATCATTTTGAGATTGCCTGCGATTCATGTGAAAAGGCAAAACTTTTGATAGATTTGATAAAAGATTTTGATATAGATGCAAAATATATAGAAAGAAAAAATGCTCATGTTGTCTATATTAAAGACGGTTCAATGATTGTTGATTTGCTTAATGTCATGGGTGCGCATATGTCACTTATGGACATGGAAAATGTCCGCATACTAAAGGATGTAAGAAATCGTATAAACCGTAAGGTAAATTGCGAAACGGCAAATCTTAATAAAACCGTCAGTGCTGCGGTAAAGCAGATAGAGGATATAAAATTCATAGAAGAAGAAAAAGGATTGAAATACCTGCCGGCAGGTTTAAGAACCATAGCCGAAATTCGCCTGGAGGAGCCGGAGCTTTCGCTTTTGGATTTGGGAAAAAAACTTGATCCGCCTCTCGGTAAATCAGGTGTTAATCATAGATTAAGAAAAATAAGTGAAATAGCAAGTGAACTAAGGAGGACTATTTAATATGTTTACCAAAAATGTTATCGTTAATTTGCCGACGGATGCCGAAGCAAGACCTGTAGCTGTCATGGTTCAGATATCAAGTCGATTTGACAGCAGAGTGTTCGTGTCCACACATAATAAAAAAGTGAATGCAAAAAGCATTATGGGCATGATGAGTATCGGATTTACCAATGGAGAAGAACTTAGTATTGAGGCCGAAGGCGATGACGCAGAAGCAGCTGTAGAAGCTATGGCAAAGTATATTGAATCCAAATAGAGTAAAAAAACAGGGTTTTCCCTGTTTTTTTTTTTTGTTGGACATTTGTTGGATGATTTGTGGTATAATTTTTCATGAGTATGTGTGCACATAGGAGAGATTGAATATGTATATTTATCTTTATTCGATAATTGTGACCGTTCTGCTTATGGTTGCGATTGTTGTTATTATCAGAAATCGTATAAAAAGAAAAGAAAAAAAGGTTATAGAGCAAAAACATCTGGAGATTATGGCCACACAGATAAGACCTCATTTTATATACAATGTATTAAATACCATATGGTATTTGTGTGAAAAGGATACTTCCCGAGCTCAGGAAGCGATAGAACAGTTTTCGGATTATTTGAGAGGAAATCTTGATTCGTTAAATATAAATGAAACAGTACCTTTTTCGCAGGAACTTAATCATATAAAAAACTATCTCAAGCTTGAAAAACTTCGTTTTGGTGATGAGCTTGATATAGTTTACGATATTCAAACAGAGGATTTTCAGGTTCCGGCCCTTTCGGTACAGCCTATAGTTGAAAATGCCGTAAAACACGGTGTACGCGCCAGTGAAGAGGGTGGACAGGTTGTAATTAAGACTTCGGAGAATCAAAAGAATTACGAAATTGAGGTTTTTGATTCGGGTGTCGGATACGACCCGCATTTTAAAAATAAAGATAACGGAGAAAAAAGCCATGTAGGTCTTGCCAATACAAGAACGAGATTATCCATGATGTGCGGGGGTACTTTGGATATTTCTTCTATGGATGGAAAGGGCACTACGGTAATTATAAAAATTCCTAAAAACTATAAGTCGAAGTAGTGGATTTTAGGGCTTATAAATTTAAGGACTAAAACTAAAGAAGAGGGTGTTGCTATGGAAATTCTGGTTGTGGATGACGAGCAGTTTGCACTTGATAATATACTGCTTGCCATAGAAAAACTGAACATCAATGCCAATGTGGCGGGGTTTAAAAAGGTTTCGGATGCCTTGGAATATGCTTATAAGCATAAAATCGATATAGCATTTTTGGATATAGAAATGCGAAGTGTAAGCGGAGTGGAGCTGGCTAAGGATTTAAAAAAGATGTATCCTTCGATTAATCTGATATTTACGACGGGCTACAGTGAATATGCGCTCGATGCACTTGATCTTCACGCTTCCGGCTATGTCCTTAAACCAATAACGACAGGCAAGATAAAAAAAGAACTGGATGAACTCAGGTATAAGACGAACACTACCGAGGTCAAAAGCAAATTCAGAATTGTCACTTTTGGTAATTTTATGGTATATGACGGAGATACACCTATAAAATTCAAGTACAGGAAAAGCCTTGAGGTATTGGCATATCTTGTGGACAGAAAAGGGGCATTTGCTTCGAACGGTGAGCTTATAGCGGCGCTTTGGGAGGATGACAGCGACTACGAAGGAAGGATTTCGTATCTGAATAATATAAGAGCGGATTTGAAAAATACTCTGACCGATTTGGGATATGAAGATGTCGTAATAAGGCAGAGGGGACATCTTGCGATAGACGTCAAACAGGTGAGCTGTGACTATTATGACTATCTGGACGGAAATCCCGAAGCGGCACGTGGATATCATGGAGAATATATGAGCCAATACTCTTGGGCCGAGATAACAAACGGAAGTTTGATGAGAGATTTGAAGAAGATATAGTTTTGTGACTATTTTGTGACTGCCTGTTGCATACAATGAATGTGGATTATTGTGCGCTTTATGGAAGGGCGGGATACAACTTAAAATAAAAATCGTAAGAAAAGTAAGGAAAGGAATAATAATATGAACAATAACAAGCTCTATCCATTTGAAAGAAATCGTTACTATGCAGGAAAAATGCTTACCAGCGCTGACTTTCAGGCTGAGCAGACATATTTTAACAATAAGCGCAGATTCTTGAACTCTGTTATGTACGGAGCCGGAATTGTGTGTGGTCTGGGGGTTTTCAGTTTGGATGATTTATCCATCCTTGTTGAAAGCGGTGTGGCTATTGACGGTATGGGACGTGAAATTGTAATCGATTCTTCTGTTGTTAAGAAGTTATCGGCAATTGATGGATTTGAAACTTTACGTTCAAGTGATGTTTCATTATGTTTAAGCTATGAAGAAAAAGAAGTACATACCGTATATTCGGTGAACCAGACTGATCCGGACAAGAATTATGAGTATAACAGAATAGCTGAAGGCTATCGTTTATTCCTTATGGATAAGGAGGATATTCCTCTTTCGTATGAGATGGAATCCGAGTTTCTTGTTAAAGGAATATTATTCGAAGATAATAATTTCAGGGTAGACTTCATTATGCCTTCAACGGTTTGCCGCGGCAGACAGGTAAAGGCAATTGTAAGAGTAACCAAGCTTTCATCTGTAGATCTTAAGCTTACTTATCACAGTACTCTTCAGATACCGGCATTTAATGCTCCTGACGGAAGTCATGAGATATATGTTAATATCGACAATCTGTTTCTTGAACCGGGAAAGAGCAAGGATTTTGATTTCTGGATGATCACGCAGGATATACCTGCACCTGAAACAAATATTATTTTGAAAAGCGGTTCGGTATCAGCATCCGAAAATGCGGAAGTAGTTGCGGCTCCTGCCAATTTCACAATCAGGGTACTTTTGTCGGATGTATCTCCGAGAGATCTTGTAAATACCGAAATCGGTAAAGTAAATCTTGAAATGAAGGGTATAGGAAGTCACGGCGATTACATAAGACTTGCAGATCTTAGTCTTGTAAGAACAGATCAGGCATATATTATAGAAGAGCTTACCGAGTCAAATGTAAAGCATTATATAACTTCACCGTCTCAGGAGATGCTTCGCGAAGGATATATGGACTTCTTTGTTAAAAATGCCGACATTTCACAGGTTGCGGTAGCTGCTGTTCCGGCTATGCAGGAAGAACAGCCAAAGAGCAGACCTGAGCCTCAGGCACCTCAGATTTCGACAGGTGTCCTTGAAATACCGCTTGGAGAAAATCCGAGAAGGGGTGAGGTGTACTACTCGGGCGAAATCATGCACGGACTTGGAAAAGGAAATGTGTATGTTGATGTAGGATATGAATTTATAAACGAGGATACAACCATTTCTTCAAGTGCAAAGAGTACGATATTCGGAAATCCGGAACTCTTTGAAAATGAACAGAGAAATGTTGTAAATGCAGAAACTGCAATCAGAGTTTTAAATGATAAGGGAAGCTTTATTGTTGCAGCCAAGCTTCTTGAAAATGTAGATTACCTTATGCTCACATATCGTTGGATTGCCATTAAATTCCCGGCAGGAAACGATCTTGAGCTTATGGAAGAGACAGGCGGAAAGAGTATATCTGCTGTTACACCTACAGTTGTTCTTGGTACTAAAGAAAGTCATTTCTTTGGTGTTGAATACCATAATATGGATGCTGTATCAATTGCTTATGAGCTTACAGAACCTAATTCGGGTGAGATTACGGCAGACGGTATTTATACTGCACCAAATAAAGAAGGCGTATATGAGATAAGCATTTATTGTACCGATATGCCGCTTATTTGTACCTATGCATATGCGATAGTTAAGAAGAAGGGGTTAGATTAGGAGAATGAAATTCCAGTCTCAGAAAATGCAGCTTGTCAGTATTCGTCTTGTTTTAAGAAATGAAATTAACGAGGTGCATGTATGTCGAAATTTAATAGATAAAAGCGGGGGTCTTTATACAGTTATTTATGTAAAAGATCATAGTTATGTGCGGCGTTTCCTTACTGTTTGTGAACAGACTGAAAAAGACGGAGAATTTTTTGTGGACTGTTTTTCGGACGGAGAAAATCAGGTAATAGTTTTTCCGTATGTAAAAGAAAGACCGCTGAAGGGCTTTTATCGTCCGGATATGCTCACTTTATCCGAGTGTGAAGATATATGTATTAACACGATCATAGCATGTATGAGTTCGAATCTTCCGTGGCCGATCCTGCAACTTATTCTTGCACAGGAGCAGCTTCATTTATCAAGAGACGGTTCGGTTTATCTGGGCTATTTTATTGATTTAAAGGATTTGGATATTAATGCTACGGAGAAGGATTGTACCGTTCGCTGTGCAACTATTCTCCTTGAACTTTTGCGGCCTAAGGAAGGACGACAGGCTAACAGTCTTAAACTTTTGGATAAGAAGGTCGGAAAAGCAAGTTATACCAGATTTGTTGAGCTTTATAAAGATATACGTATATCTGCGGTGCCAAAAGAAAAAGTTGGCTTTATCCGAAGATTTTTACGAAGAATATTCAGAAATAAGGATGGATTATTTAAATTGCTTTTGTGGATAAGTGTGATACTTGCACTTTTTGTTGTGCTTTCATTTTTGTCACAACTTATATTTGGCGATGTGCCATGGCTGAGACTGTTTATTAACAGTTTTGATAAAATAGGAACGGAAAGTCTTTTACAATAGAGGTAAAAAAACGTGAGTAAAAAAATAATTTTAACACTAAGTATAATATGGACTCTTTTGGCGGCAACTGCTCTTTTGGTATATTTCTTTCCGTTTAATAACCAAACAGGCAATTATGTCGGAGATAAATATTATGCCGAATCAGAGGATGCGGTATATGTTGCCGAAAATGCATTTGATCATGCAGTTATTTTCAAGCTGAATGATAACAGCAAAAAAACAGGTATTTTTCTTGGCAGCGTAAATAAAATATTGAACGATTACAAAATATGCGCAGTTGATTATGATCAATCGCTTTATGTGGTGCTTTCATGCGATGCCCTTTATGAAGGCAGGGATGTTACTGCATTCAGAGTAGCAAGATTCGGGGAAAATATGGCGCTTTCGCAGTTGTCTGATTTTCTTGTTCTGGGCAGTGAGATAAATGTAACTCATTTAAGTTCGGATGAAAAAGATATATATATATCAGCCACAAATAAAACAGGTACCGAAGGTTATGTATATAAGCTTTCGAAGGATGCGGTAATAGATATAGAATCAGACGAAGGTGTAAGCTTAAAGAATATTAAAAGTAAGTTTTCCGGCAAACGTGGAGATAATAAAAAAATAGAAGTTGAGAAGGAAAGATTTTCGGCACTTGAGCCTATAGAATTTGAAGTTGCCGATTCGGGAAGATGTTATTCGTTCTGGGCTTATGAGCCGGGAGAAATTCATAGCTGTTATGATAACGAAAAACCGGATGCTTTTTTCAATGCATCCATAAGAGCGGAAAAAGCGTTTGGAAACTATACTATCTCAAACTATGATTATAACCGTATGAGAGGCTTCAATTTCATGATGATTGTAGTCATATGGGCAATCGGTATTCCTGTTATCGTACTGATCACAGCACTTTTAAAGGGTAAAAATCGTGCTGTTTATCTGGGCTTTGCTTTGGAGATTATTCTGTTTTTGATATTTGCCATTGGAGCGGCAGGAATCATTAAATCTGTTTCAAAGCTTAATATGAAAGAACATGAAGAATTTACCGGATATATTTTAAGTGATGCCTTTTCGGGCATTAATCTTAACAGAGCAGGTCTTGATTTTGAACTCTCGGGTTCTGCAAGAGAAGAAATGATGCAGAATTTTTATAACAGTGATATCTATAAAGATATGTACAAAGAACTCAGCTCCCTGAAAAATCTGCCGGATAACGAATGGGAAATATACGGTCTTGCCGTTATAAATCGTTCGACCGGTGAAGTTATAGTATCAGACAGCAGAAAAAACAGGATTCAGGTCAGCAGATTATTCGGAAGAGAAGTGGCTTCGCTTGCCCAGGTTGATAATACAGGCAGCAGCTTGCGTACAAAAGAAATGATGACCGGTGGCGAAAAAAGAGTTATCTTTGTAAGAAGTCTTGACAGTGCAGGCCTTTCCGAGTGTACTCTTGTTGCGGTAGTAAGATTTCCGGAAAGCGTTAAATCCACTCTTTCAAAATATAGCAAATACATAAGGCTTTCTATAATTGGTTTTATTATCGCAAGTATAGTGGTTGTTATAATTCTTTCCTTTGAAAACCATGATATACATGCGGTTTCAAAGATGCTTAAGTCTTTGGCTGAAGGAAGAGGCGTTGTAAATAATCCTTCAGTACACGGCAAAGACATTGTGGCTATAAAAAACAGTGCCTTTGAAATTGAGAAGAATATTACGTCCATAAACCGTTCCAAATATAAAATTTTTGAGGCTTATTACAGATTTGCCCCAAAATCCATAGAAAATATCTTAAAGAAAGATTCCATAACAGAGGTTGAAATAGGTGACAGAGCTGATATAACCGGAACCATAGCCATATTGTCTATAAAAGAAGGAAGACGTATGGATGGTGACTCTCTTGCTTATATGAATAAAAACTTTGAAATTATGGAGAAGTACAGAGACGAGTATAAGGGAATTTATCTTACCAATAACGAAACTCTTTCAAAAGCAAGACTTTTATTTACGGAAAATAATAATAAGGCTATTTCGTTTGGTGTAGATATGCTTAATTCGTTACGTGAATGGAAGAAGAGAGAATATGCGGATACTTTGGTACTTTTGCATTATACTACATTTTCTTATGGTATTTGCGGAACGGAAACACAGAGCATGGCACTTCTTTCTTCAAGAGAGATAGAAAAGCTTTCATCTATAGCCGAATGGTTAAGAAGCATGAGGCTTTCGATGGTTGTTACCGGAGATGTATTAAAAAGTGAATCGGGCTACGGAGAGGTACGTTTCCTTGGATTTATAAGAACAGAAGGAAATAAACGTCTTGATTTATATGAAATAATCGGAGCACAGGGAACACGTATGGCAACAGCTAAAAAGAAAACAAAAGATGCTTTCGAAGCTGCTATTCAGATGTTCTATGATAAGGATTTTTATCTGGCAAGAAATGCTTTTACGGATATACTTCGTGAGACACCTTATGACGGACTTGCCAAGTGGTATTTATTCGAATGTGAAACTCAGTTAAACGGCGATGGAGATAACGCTTTTACGGGTGAATTGCATATTTGATAAGAATAATTGATGCACCCGAAAAGACAGGTAGGAAGGGATAATTATGAATTTACTTCGTATTATGATTAATGCCATAAAGGCGCGCTTTACAAGTCTTGTAACCAAGATTCGTATGTTTACGAAAAAAGGTTATATATTTGCGCGTATATCAGGTGGCATAAGAGGTTTCTTCCGGAAAATTTTTTCCGTTAAACCTAGAGACAAAGATGATTATTACGGCGTATTTGGCTGGCTTATTTCAAAAAAGCTGGCATTTGCAATTGTTATCATAGTAGGTGTTCTTTCCTTGCTTTATACATATGTCAATCATCCGTCTTTATTCCCAGGCAAAAAATCGGGACATATTAAGACATATTCCTACAATTCAATAATGCTGAAGTTTGCAAAAGGAGATGTCAGGATTAAAGGAAAATCCGGATATCTTGCTTATGAGGGTTCTGTTTCAAAGGGTAAATGTAACGGTGCCGGAACTCTTTATAATCCTGAAGGAAACGTGGTTTATCAAGGAAACTTCAAACAGAGTATGTATGAGGGTCAGGGAAGCTTTTACTATCCTGACGGAACCTTGCATTATATTGGAGAATTCCATGAAAACCTGTTTTCCGGAAAAGGTACTCTTTACCGTCAAAACGGCAGCCTTGAATATGATGGAAGCTTCTTGCTCGGTATGAAAGAGGGCGAGGGTACTTTATATGATACCGGACGAAATCCGGTATTTATGGGTACATTTACTCAGGATGAAGTAAAATACAGTGAACTTCTGGGCATCGGCATACAGGATCTTGCCAAGGCTTATACGGGAAATGTGGTTTTGTATGATTCGGGGCTTGAGAGAGTTCGTGTAATGTCGGATGTAAATGCTCTGACAGTTGAAAAAAATGATAGTGACTCTGTTGATGAGGAATACAAGGTAAGCAGAGTCTATGTATTAAAGGATTACATAAGAATAGGCGGAAAGGACTATAAAAAAATATCCGATATAACCGCCGAATTCGGTAATCCTACATATGAGGGTATTTCCCGTGCAACACTACCGGAGGTTCTTTCCGTAAATGAGAGAAATAAGGAAAAAGAAACCTTTGGCGGAACCGTGGCTATAGATACGGAGCAGCAATATACCGAATATATAACAGTTAAATCCTATGATACGGAATATGAAGTTTATCTTGTCAGCTTTTCAAAAGACGGACTTGTATATAACTTCGTTACAAGAGACGGAAGAGACGATTTTGCATTCTATTTCATAGTCCAGGATAATTTAAGTGATCTTAATCAATAATTTTATTTACTGTGACAGCTTTGTGACTTACGCTGATGCATAATATGTAAAAATGCAGTGCGAAAAGGGGCGATTATATATGAAAAAGCAGATAAATTGCAAAAGAATCAACAGAATATTGAAAAAAACAACAGCCGTGGTTATGACTGCAGTCATTATGACGGTTTGTTTCCCTTTCGCAGAAAAGAATGCATATGCAGCCCGTAATAACAGCAAGGGAACCAAGCTTTCGTTGTCGACTGCGAAGACGCTTGCGGTTGCAAAAAGTGAAAAGATTGAAGCACTTGAGTTAAATATTGAAGCAAAACAGGCGGCAAAGACATCAGCCTTAAAGAGTCTTACCGAAAAGCAAAAAAATATGAGTTCATTCAGATGGTCACCGCTTCTTAGCTTCAAACTTCCTACAAAGCCGAATGAGCAGGAGGCCTTTGAGTTTCAATATAAACCTATTCAGCTTCAGTGTGAAATTGACGTATTAAAGCACAAAATTGATGACAAAAAACTTGATGAATATGAAAATGTATCAAATTTATTTGTAGATATAGTATCATATGAAGAAAAAATAGCATTTTATTCGGAAAGAAAGACACAGATAGAGGACAGCGTAGATAAGCTTAAGGCAAGGGTTTCGCTGGGAACAGCCAGCCAGGCGGATGTAGATAAGGCAGAAGCAAAGCTTAGTGATATTGTGACAAAGCTTTCGACTGCAGAGTCAAAATATCAAACATCAAAAACAAAGCTAAGCAATGCCATAGGCATAGATGTAACAACCGGGTATACTTTTCAGAATCCTTTCGTAAGTGCAGAGCTTAGCAGAAGTGCATTACCATTCCTTGAGAATTATGCTGTTGAAAGAGATCAGACATTGTATGAAGCAGTCAATGAAGAAAACCTTGCGATGCTTTCGCTTCGTACCAATTACAGTCTTATGTCGAACTATTACGGTTCAAAGATAAATATGATTTCAGGTTATATTACAAAGGTAACAACCGGTGGAGACCTTGATAAAAGAGCATTCAAGAAGGATTATGATGCATTCTTAAAAAAGGTTGATGAACCTTGGCAGGGATATTATAAAGTATGGTTCATAAAATTCCCGAAGGAGTGGTTAAAAGGAAGTCTGGACGGTGTTCGTTATGTAGAAGACGATCCTTATGTACTGTATCAGGATGCGATTGATTATCAAAGTGCCAGAAAGGAAATGAATAATACCAAAGCTGATCTTATAGCAACGGTTGATGATGGATATGATAATTATGCAGAAAGCCGTAAGGCATATCTTACCGCAGTTGATACTCTTAAAAAAGCAGAAGAAGCATTGCTGCTTGGAGATATTCAATATATGCTTGGACAGATAACCCAGGAAGAATATGAGGAACTTGAAAATTCTTACAATACAGCGGTAACCGGTGAGGAAGATGCCCTTGCTGCTTACAGTGAAACAACATATAATTTTGACCGCACAACCTGTGGTGGTGTATCTGCATTTTTTGCTTCACAAAATGTGGATATGACAGCAGAAGAGCGAACTACAGGACTTGGCGCAGAGGCCGGCGGTAAAACAACTGATGATTTATTACAGACACTTGTGCCTGTATATGAAGATGGAATCACTTATTCGATAGATTATATAGCTGACCAACAGATGTTTGAAATAAGAATAGATGTACCGAGCGATTTTTCGGTTGCTGATGTAAATTATTACGAGCTTTGGTGCGACGGAGTACAGGTTGGAGTAAGAACGCCTATAACACGTTCGTTAAAGCATTTACAGCTGGCAACAGGTGAGATAACAACCTGTGAAATTTATTTTTACAGCGCATCGACAGGAGATGACAGCTTCATTTCAAAGAGTACACTTGATCCGAGTGTAACAAGAGGAAGCCTGCAATTCATAAAGGATTACAACACATTCACGGCTGACGGTATGGTAATTGGTAATTTTGAAGTTAAAAACAGTGCCAAGACCGGAACGCTTGAGATAAAGCTGAATCTTAATGACAGCTACGGAGTCGGAAAGTTTGCCGTAAAAGCCGGAAATGATTATAAACAGTCATCAAATGCTTTAAGCACAGGTAACAGCGGAACGCTTTATTTGAAAGAGGATACGACAGGACAGTATTCCAATATATCGGATACTTACAGTTACCTTGATGCCGTAAGCGGTGATCTGGAAGAGCTTACCATAGAATTTACGGACGAAGAAGGAAATAAGCTTTTTGAAGCAATATTTGATACGGACAGCCAGCAGATAGTTGTTCCGAGAGATCAGCTTGGATATATAAATAATTATCAAACGGGAAATTAAAATGACAAACTGACATATGTTGCTTTATTGTACACTGTATTTACTAAAAAAGAGGGTTTTATTATGAAAAAGACACATGTAAGAAAAACTGCATATAAGCATATAAGCCTTGTGCTTTGCGCAGCTCTCGTGTGCGGAACACTCTTTACAGGTTCAAGCTATGCATGGAACAGGCAGCCGGTTAGTGAGTCTTCACGTGACAAGGCGGAAAGTTTTGCAAACAACAGTCTTAGAAATCTTGCAAATGATACCATAACTCAGGAAGAATACGAGGCTTTGGTGGAAAAAGACTACAAAGAGTCCGGCGGCATGGTTAAATTCGGAAATTACAGAAAACGCTACAATGTGCGAAAAACTACTCTTTTTATAGGAACATATCTTATAGAGTTTTCTGCATTGAATGAAACTTATTTTCGACTTGCCAATATATCAAAGACGCAAAGAAATCAAAATATAGAGTTTTATAAGTCGGAAATTTATTCAACTGATAAAAGACCTCTATTGATTTCTCAGGGCGGCAGCAGAAAAACAGGAAGAAATGGTGGTAATTTCTCTTCAGGCTTTGCCGGCATGAATGAATCGGCTCGTACAACTACGGGTAAAGACGATGTATGGGTAGAACTTGTCGGTGCGGATTATGCGGCACTCACTGCAGGTGACAATAAAGCGGAAAGTGACCTTGATCCTTATTGGATAAGCTGTGTTATAACCGATGAAGGTGCTTTTGATCCGATGACCGGGGAAGAAAAAGATATTACCGGAGACGATTTATATGATCTTATCAATCTTCCGGAGATGCTTCCTTTAAAAAATAAATATAATGAGATAGAGGAAAAAGCAGGTCGTACAGAGGATGAAGAAATTCATAATTATTATACGAGAAATTTAATTATTTCAATTGATGAAAATGCAGATGAAAAAGATAAGGAAACCTTTGATCTGTATGCAAATAACGGAAGAAACGATATTACTGACAGATGCGACATAGAGATAAATGCATTAAAGGCTTTTTATAAGCTATACAGCGGAGAAGAGGATGAACTGACTGCTGAAAAAGCGTCTGAGATTTTGGATCTTTATGCAAGAGAAGATGCAAGAAGAAGAGTGGAAATATATGGCTTTTTGGCTGTCGGAAACGGATCCGGGGATTCTGCTCTTACCTGTCTTGAAAATATGATTGATGACAGGGCAAAAAGAGGTATTTCGGGATTTAAGGCAGATGAGGAATATAAAGCTGCTATAGAAGAAAGTATAAAAAACTGTAAGGAAAGCTATAATTTATATCTTTCCATGGTTCCGACCAGAGGAACTACGGTTCTTTCCGAATATCGCTTCTTATGGGGCAGTCAGATGCTTGATGCCGCTTATGATAATAAGCTTGATGAGGATGGGGAAAAATGGCTTCGTTATATCATGTCTGCAGATAATATAGGCGCAGGTGAGATAAAGGATCAGGAATTTGAAACAGTTATTCTTCAAACAGCACTTTTGCCTGAAGGCATAAAGAGATTTGAAAATAAGGTCTTAACGGAGGTTACCAAAGAATATACAGAGGTACTTGCCGGTGAGAAGAGCGAAGAGGCAAAAAAAGAAATCCTTATGGCTCAATACAATGATGCGGTAAGGCAGATGCAGGAGCTTGAGTTTTTGATTAAAGCAACATGTGACCGTATGGAAAAACCGGATGCCTTAACTCTTGTACAGGAACAAATAGAGATTGCTACTATATGGAAGACACTTGTATTTGACGATCCCTACGGACCTCTTGCAGAATATTGCATAGACCTTTATATAGACTGGCTTTACAAATTGTACCGGGAGATTATGGAAGGCGATAGCGACTTTAATATGGAGGATTCTATAGAAGACCTTGAAGAGGCTAAGAAACGTGCTGAGGATGAGGGTGACCTTGATAAATTAAAGAAGCTTGAAGCACTTGAAGGAGAATATGATAAAAACAGACGTAAAGGAACCGGTTATGATGACGGATTGGAAGGATTTCCTTCAGCGGATGCTTTTAGAGATGATATAGACAAAATGACATTGGGTGATCTTGTATCAGAGCTTGGAAATCATGTAAATGATGATATAAGTAAAAGAAATTATACATCATCTGATGCATATTTGAGACTTTTGGGAGATCTTGGTTTTGATAAGGGAAATTTGGGTGATATTGACTACGGTTCTGGAAATGGCGGAAACGATTTGGGAGACGGCTCCGGAAACGGAAACGGAGACGGTTTAGGAATAGCCGGTGGTAGCGGACTTAACGAAAATGATCCTTATGCGTATGGACAGGACAGAAATAAAAGACGTGATAATGAAGATTATGAAAAATACTACGGCGACAATGACTCTTCAGCAGGTGATGGCTCCGATAAGCCGTGGGGGGATATATCCGCTTTTGATAATGAGTTAAATGGCGGAAATGATGGCGAAGAATATGATTTAACAGATAATCAGATAGAAGATTTATTAAAATCGCTTTATGGTGTAAGCTTTGATGAACTTGATCCTGATGTTCAGGCGGCAATCGTAGTAGCGCTTAACAGATATGGTAAGATGCACAATGCTCAAAATATTCTTGCATATGCAAGGAAGCTTCTTTCCAAAATAATGGGAAATAAAAATCCTCTTGTTTATGCTCAATACGAGGGAGACCATACAGCAGAATATGTAAGTCTTGGTGCTATGGATTACAGCAGAAGCTATACCGGTTTCAGATATGTATTTATAGACGGGGTTGATACAGTATCACAGACGGAAGGAACAGCGTCATACTCATTTGTCGGAAACCGTGCGACTTTATCAAACGGCGAAACGGAAGATATGGTAAGCTCCATCGGTTATCAGATAGATGATTATATAAAAACAGGTACAAGATTTGCTTACATAAACGAAACAGATGCAATGAAGTATCTTGTTGAAAGCGGAGAGTATATAGTTGATACAGACTGGGCGGTTCTTGTAACAGCGAGGATGGAGGTTGAGGTATCAAAAATAATTGATGCACTTACCCGGCTTATTGAAGGGAAATAATAGGAAATCTGAATTTTTTACGATTGAAACGGAAGTGGAATTATGGTAAAAAAGAGAACTAAAAAAGGAAAAATTAAAATCGTAAAACAAAATAAGTTAAAGACAGCTCTTTTTAAGTTTAAATTTAAGAAAAAAGCTGCCGCTGTTCTTGCTTGTTCTTTAATTCTTTCTCTTCTTTTAGCAGGGGATCCGTACAGATTCATGAAAGACAGTAAAGATAAGAACGGCGCAAAGGCTGCAGAGGAAGAGAAGGATGCGTTAAGTTCTCTTCCCGGAGTGAAGTTTTCATCATTAAGAAGTGATATTCTGCCGGAAGGGATGATCCTTATCGGTGCATATCTTGTATATGACCAATATTTAACCGATCCTATCTATAACCTTGCAGTGGAAAGTATGACCAGATATAACCAGCCTGTTATGTATTATAAATCAGCTATGGCAGGCGGAGACTGGCTTGATCTTTCATCTGCAGTAGGACTTACTGATTTAAGAGGAAGAACCGGAGATTATGTTAAAACTTCGGAGCTTGGTGATTATAAAGTATGTGCGATAGTCGATGAAAACGGAAATATGTATGCTGTTAACAATGACGGAAGTGTGGGCGGAAATATTTTTGATATACAGGATCCGTACGATATAATGGCACTGCCTGATCTTACACCTGTAAGTCTTTTGTATAGCGGTATCGCATCTGATGTTAATATAGAATGGGATATGAACATATCCGAGACGATCGAAGATACCGGTGTAGGAAGAGTCGATCAATTATATGAAAAGATCTGGACTGCAAGACTTCTTGATACTCCTCTTGCCGGCGATGTTGCAGGTCAGGCTGCTATGGGTGTAATGGGCAAAAAGGGAAATGAAACAACGGATAGGCTTGATCAGTCAATTCTTGACCTTAATAATGTATATACTTACTATAGAAATCAGGGTAATAATCAATATATGAATACCATAGTTGAAGTTATGGGACAGGCAGATTCCGAAAGGCGTGCGGAAGTATATTATATGCTTGCCTTTAATGGTGCCGGTAAGATATATGATTATATACAAAACAGACAATATGATATGCTTATCACGAAAGAGGAATGGGCAGAGCGTTTTATGGTGGCAAACTGGGGTCCGAATTGGAGATTTAATGATAAGTGGTCTTCTGTTATAGATGATGTTGTAAAAGCAAGCTCCAGACCATGGGCGACATGGAGTTCTGTTGATTATGATAAAATAGAACAAAATCTGGCGGATGAATACAAGAAAAGATACGGTGTAAGTCAGGATTATGTAAATGCTTTGAATTATACAAGCGGAGGCGCAAGACGGGGAGTTTTTAAACCAAATGTATTTGCTCAGGGGTGGTATCTTGCGGTTTTGATTGCAGTTCAGAGATATGGTTTTTTTTCGACACCGGAACATTTGTCTGCTCTTGCATATTCAAATCTGATTGATACAAATGACACAAATCGTTATACAATAGTTTATCTTGCGAGATGCTATGGATGGGCTTTGTCACAGGCAGGTGATCGTCTTGGAGATGTGCGATACTGGGCGGATCGCGGAAATTATCAGAAGGCGTTCGAGAATTATATGTCGCTTATGCAAAGAACCGGTACTACGATAGATGGTGGTGCGGATTATACTTCCGACGGATATGTCGTTCAGGGCTCCGGAAGACTTAATGCACTTTTACAAAGACTTGAAACAGGAGCGGATTTGTCTGATGAGCTTAAGAAAACTTACAGTACAGATGCCGAATATACATCTGCAATCAAAGAATCCATAGAAAGCTGTGAGCAAAGCTATTATAAATACGCAAACCGACTTGTTCAGTCAGATAAAACGTACCTTGGAAAAACGAGATATGAGACGATGCAATATCTTATAAATAATGCGGGCTCTCAAAGTTCCGAAAGTGTATCGGCGGATTATACTCAAATGGTAATGAATTATACCGCGCTCAGTAATATTTCCGAAGATATAATAGCTGAAAAACAAAATGAGCTTAATCTGTTAAATAATACGCTTCTTCCACAGGTAGAGAATAATTACATAGAAGGTATTTCGGCACTTCCGAGTGATCTTTATAATGATGCTGTTGCAAGCAACCAACCGGAAGAAATTCAAATTGGATATCTTGAATCCCAAAAAGCTGAGCTTGACGGTTTACTTTCCGAGCTTGAGTTTATGGTTGCGGCAAGGATCAAAAGAATCCCTATTGCAGACAGGATTCCTTATGTGGATTCATTACTTGTAACTGCAGAAGGATATAAAAAGTATGTAAAAACAAGTGCCTTTTCGACAAAGGCAAATGATTCAATTCAGGAATATATAGACTGGTTAAATGATTTCAAGAAAAAGCTTTTAAACGGCAGTACGGGTAATCTTGAGCTTGATGCGCTTGAAAGTCAGAAGGCAGCATTTGAAGATTCATATATGGATGCTCTTGATTCGGGAAATATGGATGCCGCAGAAGAGTATAAAAAATCATTGGATGATTTAAATGCAAAGATTAAGGAAATTAAAGACAGTGCCTTGGACAGCTTCTTAAACGGTGACGTTGTGGGAGCTTCGGATGCGGCAAATATGCTTGGTGGAACACCGACAGAGCTTATTGAAGAAATTAAGAAAAAGGCTGCCGGTGAGATAGAGGATGGCGACTTTGGTAATATGGAAACATATCTGATGGCTTTAGGTGAACTTGGAGCTACAGATGCGATAGAATATTTAGAGGGTCTTTTGGGAGATGCGGGAGCCTCCACATCACTTATGAATGCAGTAAGAGATGCTAAAGAGTCAGCAGCCGGAAGTGCATTTAATGCAGATTATAACGGTGGAAACGGAACCGGAGGAGACGGAACCGGTGGAAACGGAACCGGTGGAGACGGAACCGAAGGAGACGGAACCGGTGGAAACGGAACCGGTGGA
>DFDU01000004.1:0-11715 GCA_002369325.1 Lachnospiraceae bacterium UBA3820 | reverse complement strand
AACCGGTGGAAGCGGAAACGGTGGAGACGGAAGCGGTCAAAACGGTAATAACGGTCCGGGAAGCGATATTGATACCGACGGATTCGGAGATAAGAATGACAAAAAATATGACTCATATAATAATGTAATATATGACATTTTCGGTGATGATTTTGATAATTTGAATGATGCTGATAAAGCTTCTTCATTAATAGGTATCTCAAAATACGGCTACGAAAACGGTGATATAACCGCGCAACAATTTGCAATGCTTTTGTTAAAGCAGCTTCTCGAAGAAGGAAATCCGTTTATTTATCAAAAATATATGGATAACAGCAAATTGGAATATATCAATATGGCAGCCATTGACAGATGTCGTGTATATACAAATTATCGATATGTATATAAGGATGGCATGTATACCATGAGTCAGACGGAAGGATCGGCAAGTTACATTTTTGCGGTAGCAAGTTTGGTTGTTCAAAAATCCGATGGAAGCAGAGATGATTTGACAGATAAAGTTGTTAGTCAGTCCGATCTGACCATAGATAAATTCCGGATAAGACTTTTTGCATATCTTGTTAAAGAAGACAGTGAGCATTATCTTGATGTAAGCTGCTATTACATACCTGATGTAATATATGCTGTTCTTATCCCTCAGGTTATTGATGAAAAGGTTGAACAGATGCTCGGAGCACTGGGGGCGGAATTTGAATAAAAATATATTATTTTAGTGACTGTTTAGTGACTGTTGATATTGTAGTATTTGATTACAGTCAGACAAACACAGATAGAAATACACAAAGAAAGGAAAACAATATGGCAGATTATTCGATTATAGCAGATGTAAGTGCATATATTGTAAGGACTTTGAGAAAAAAGATGTGTCCGGAGCCGATACCTTCTCCGAACAATATCGAAATCTCTTCTCCTGCATCACAGGATGTTGACTACATACTTGGTCTTTATCTGTATGATATAAGAGAAGAAAATGATGTAACCAGACCACCTCGTGTAGCGAGGGGAAGGGTGCAGTTAACAGTACCGCCAAAACCATATAGCTTATATTATATGGTATTTATAAACGGATCCTCCCAGATGGGACTTAAGGCTCCGGATATACAAAAAATAGTCGGAAGGGTTGCACAGATTATTAATGATAATAACTCGGTATACCCCAACGAATTACAAACCTGGCTGGATGGTGGAGAACCTCCGATTGTACTGTCTCAGGCGAAGATAAGTCTGGAGGAAAAAGTAAGGGTGTGGAGTGCTATCAATAAACCATATCAGATAAGCCTCTTTTATAAGGCGGCACCCGTATTCTTATCAAGCGAGGTTGTAATCAATACACCAAGAGTAACGGAAGCTACGTTTGGTGTACATGTGACCGGCGAAGAAAGGGGGGAACAGTAAAGGTTGAATAACGGCGCTGTAATAAGGTGCAGGCTGGATTTGCTTATCCGGCTCACAGATACCACTACAGGACGAGCCGTATCCTCGCAAAGTGTTAGTTTCTGGAAAAACGGAAAATTGATGTTGACCAGACTTAAAGGTGACGGTAATTATATCTTCATAGATATAGGCAGAGATAATTTTATTATGAAACTTGCCGTACCGGGTTATGATTCACAGGAATTTGAAGTTGATTATGAAACACTTGATGCGAAAATGCCTTACATTGATGTATTCCTGATACCGTCAGAGAATAATGAATCAGTACTGACCCTATCCGGAAAGATGCGGGGCTTAACGGCAGTTGAGGCGGTGCAGCTTGGCAAACCGGTTTGCAGCATTAATGAATTTATCCCTAAGGAAAGCCGTATAACACTTCTTGTTCCGAACAGACAGATGAACATGGAAGGAAATCATTACGGAATCTTACATGGGGAAAAGGGCTACGAGCATTTTGTAGTCAGTGAACAGCTTAATCCTTCATCGGTAAAGCTTAAAGAAAAATTAAATGAAGAATTTGCCGTAGGAAGTCCTATAGCCCGAGTCATTTTCGGCAGAGTGGACAGCAAAGGTAATTTTACCTTAAGAGTAAGAGATACGGCAGAAACACTCAGGTACCTTGTCAGATTTAAAACAGAAGACATAATAAAATACCGGGTGTATTGCTTCGAAGGCGGTGAGCTTGTCGAAGAAAAGACATAAAAGGGGGGCAGAAAATTGGGACAACTTGTAACAACGGGCGCTACCATGGTATGCAGCATGGGATTAGGCGCATCGACACTAAATGTAACCAGTCAGCAAACCGTTATGTCGGACGGTAAGCCGGTAGCAACCATACAGGACGGAGCAGCCATGAGCAACATACCACCTTTTGGAATGTGCACATCTTTGGCAAATCCACAGGTTGCGGCAGCAACCGCTGCAGCACTTGGTGTACTTACACCTCAACCCTGTATGCCGCAGACAAGCGGAACATGGATACCGACTCAGTCCAAGGTTCTTGCAGGCGGGAAACCCTGCCTCACAAATGATTGTAAAATGGTATGTGCTTATGCTGGAAATATCAGCATCACTGTACCGGGACAATTAATTTCTAGCGTAAGCTAATTTGAAAGGAGAATATAAATGGCTGAATATTTTTCACCGGGCGTATATGTAGAAGAGTATGATAATACTCCAAGAAGCATAGAGGGTGTAGGAACCAGCACCGCAGGCTTTATCGGCTTTGCAGAAAAGGGTGCAACAGTTGGAACACCGGCCCTTGTAACAAACTTTAAGAGCTTCACCAAGCAGTTTGGTGGATTTTTATCCGAGTATACACACGGAGAATACCGCTTCCTTGCAAACAGTGTAGAGCAGTTCTTTGCAAACGGCGGAACACGTTGCTACGTAAGCCGTGTTATTCCTAAAGATGCAGTAAGTGCAAAGAAGAAAATGGGTATTTTAACAGTAACCGCTGCCAATGAAGGTAAGTGGGGTAACAGAATCCAGATTTCATTAAGCACTGTAACAAAGCGCAAGATGCAGCTTATCGCAAAATCAGGCGATACAGCTTTTGTAGCAAAGAGTGTTGACGGTTTCCGTGAAGGTGATGTAGTTGTCATCAACGGTGAATACAACCGTATCGCTACAATTTATGATTCAACAGTAACCTTTGAGAACAAGTTCAAGGCTAATGTAGTAGATGAATCAGTTATACCAAAGACAGTTTTATATCTTGTAACATTTAATGCACAGATCCGTTTCAATGATGATGTTGAGAATTATGCAGATCTTTCATTAAATATTACTTCACCTAATTATATTGCATCAAGACTTTCAACAAGCGAGCTTGTTAAGGTTGAGGTTGCACAGACTAAAGAAATCGGAAATCCTGTTGAAGCAATCCTCGGTAAGGGTGTAACAGATGGAATGTTCTGCCTCGAAGGTGGTTTCGACGGTTCTATGGCTAAGGTTAATGCCGGAACATTTATCGGTGTTGACGAAGGTCCCGGAAAGAGAACCGGTATCCAGTCTTTCCTTGAGAATGACGTAGTAAGCATGATTGCTATACCTGGTGTTACAATTCCTGAGGTTATAGTTGCACTTGTGGCACATTGTGAGAATACAAGAAGCCGTTTCGCAGTTATCGATATGCCAAAGGAAACTTACAAGACTGATGAGTTGATCGAATACAGAAGCATGATTGATTCTACTTATGCAGCTATGTATCATCCTTGGATTCAGGTTTATGACAGAAGTTCAAGCAAGCCTGATTTCATTCCACCATCAGGAGCAGTTTTGGGTGTTTACTCACGAACTGATATCAACAGAGGTGTACATAAGGCACCTGCTAATGAGACAGTATTCTGTACAGGCCTTAAGGTTAATTACACTAAGGAGGAGCAGGATATCCTTAATCCTGAGGGAATCAACCTTATCAGAAACATTCCTGGACAGGGCATCAGAGTTTGGGGCGCAAGAACAGCAAGTTCAAACAGCGCATTCAAGTATGTCAATGTAAGAAGACTCTTTATCTTCGTTGAAGAGAGTATTAAAGCAAATACAAACTGGGTAGTATTCGAGCCAAACGATCCTACACTTTGGCAGAGAGTAAGCCTTACAATAAGCTCATTCCTTGACAGTATGTGGCGTTCGGGACAGCTCTCAGGAGCATCACCTGCTGAAGCATACTTCGTAGAGATCGGACCACAGACTATGAGTCGTGAAGATATCTTAAACGGCAGACTTATCTGTAACGTAGGTATCGCACCTTCAAGACCTGCAGAGTTCGTAATCTTCAGAGTAACTCAGCATACCGCTGAAGCAGGCGGAGCCGCAGAGGAAGGCGCAGAAGGCTAAGGACAAGTGATGTAAAAGCTTTTTTAAGAGAGTAAAAAAACGTCGCGAAAATCAGTTAAAAAAATAAAGGAGAATTAAGTTATGGCAGGAGAATTCACATATCAGAACGATAAAGGACTTGCTTATCCATTGACCAAGATGAACTTTAAGGTGAGTGTTGCAGAGGTAGATGGTACTGCTGCTTTCTCACAGGTAACAGGTATCGAGGCTTCAGTGGATGTAATAGAGTTCCGTCAGGGTAATGCAAACTCACTTGCACCTGTAAAGATTCCTGGTCTTGTAAAGCACGGAAATGTAACACTTCGTTTTGGTTACACTTTAGACAGTGCATTTAAGACATGGATTCAGGAGTGTGTCAGTGAGACACGTGGTGAGATTCCAAGAAATAATGTACAGATAGAGCTTATCGATATTAACGGTGGTGCACCGCAGCAGTTATCAACTGAAATCACAGGTACTCGTGTATGGCTTCTTACAAATGCATGGGTTACCAAGTATACAGCACCTGAACTTGATGCAAAGACAAGTGATGTTGCAATCGAGTCAGTAGAGCTTGCATACGAAGAGCTTATTATACCAAACTAAGTTTTACGTATTATATACTACACCATGGCCCGTTTTGGGTCGTGGTGTGGTTTGGTATATGTATATATGTAAAAATATGCATATATCAAACCATATCACAGGTGAAATTAAGATTTAGATTTTAAGGAGGATAAAATGGAAACAGTATATGAATTTACATTACCAAAGGGTTATATCGATGCAAACGGAGAGATTCACAGACGCGGAAAAATGAGACTTGCAACTGCGGGAGATGAGATAAGCGCAACGAGAGACCCGCGTGTACTTGCAAATCCGTCTTATCTTACGATAGTTATATTATCAAGGGTAGTAACCGAGATAGAAGGTTTACAGGTTATTACTCCAAATCATATTGAGAAACTGTTCACGGCAGACCTTGCATTTTTGCAGGATATGTATCAGAGAATCAATGATATAGAACCACCTTCAATGCAGGTTGTATGCCCGGATTGCGGAAAGACATTTGAGGTTCCGCTAAATTTTACCATAGGGGAATAAGCCTGTATCCGGAGGAAGATTTGTATCGTGAAATGGCATTTATTTCATATTATTTCCACTGGAGTGAGCGGGAGGTTATGTGCATGGATCATGCAGAACGCAGACGCTGGTGTACTCAGATATCAAGCATTAACCGAAGCTTAAACCCCGATTCAAATAAGAGAGAAAAGAGTATTTTGGATATGAAAGCATCGAATATGAGGTAAAAGATTATGGCAGATGACATGACCGGTAACTTAAGCGAAAGAACACATGTAAGAAAGCCTACGGTTAGTTTTAACTTTATGTTAAGAGTCGAAGCGCTTTATGATGTTCCTTGCAAAGATATCAAAGTAATCAGAAAAGAAAATGAATATGATTATATACAGGAAGGCGGATTGAATGACTTTGTTCATATGATAAGAAAGCCTATTTCAAAGCCGTTCACAATTCAGGTTGAGCGTTATGTGGGAGAGAAATTTTACGATCCACTTTCGCTTGGAACCAAGCTTGTTTTGCCTGTGTTTTTAAGTGTCGGAAGATACCTTAATCCATCATTTTTCCTGCCGGACAGACAATATATATTTACCGGCTGTGAAGTAATGAGTAAAGAATACGGTGAATTAAATGCAGAAAGAGCCGGTCTTCTTACTGAAACCACAACCATAGCATTTTCGCGTATGTATACCATTGATAATCCTTTCGAGCAGGAAAAGGAATCATGGATATTCGACGGTACCAAAGCCGGACAGGGAACTGCATCTAGAAATCAGATTATGGCTGATTTTGAACCTTCCAAGGAGGAAATGGCTTCTCGCTCACAGCGATGGAGTATGGCTAAAAACTTTGGCGGTAAGGATAAAGTTACGGGAGATTCGTATAGTTCACGTCAGAATGCCTATTTGGCCGGTGATCTTGATTTATCAAAAGACGATATGAAAGCCAAGGCAAAGAAATGGGCATTTGACGGAGATAAGAAGGAAGGTAATGGCGAAAGCTCAGCCATGACTCCTGAGAAAAAGGGTGTTGCGAATCCTGATACTGCTTCCAAAGCTCAGATGGAAGGAAGAGCTATCAAATGGGAATTTGATACCAAGGCAAACTTTGGAGGTAAAGGTGATTCGGCACGTGCCAATGTGGTTGAAGTTAAAGACAAGAACGGTAATGTTATAGGTAAAGCGGGACACGGAATTGTTGAAGACCGTGCAGCAACCATGGCAAGTCGTGCCGCACTTTGGGAATTTGATACAAAAGATAATCCTACAGGTAAGGGAGTAAAGAGCAGACAGAATTATACAGAGTCAACCGATGCTGACGGAAATACAACCGGTTCCGGTATAGGTGTTCCGGAAGTATCAAAAGAGACTATGAAGAGCAGGGCAAGTAAGTGGGAATTTGATGAAAAGAACCCTGTAGGAAACGGTACAAGGAACAGACAGAATTATTCGGAAACTACAGATGCCGATGGAAATAAAACAGGCTCAGGTAAAGGCGTTGCAGAAAAAACCAGGGGCGAAATGAAAGCAAAAGCCAACAGATGGCCAAATGCTAAAAGTGCTAAGACTATAGCAGATTTCCTTTCAAATGTATAATACATAAATAACTTGGCGGTGGATAATATATATGTTGAAGATTAAAGCACCAATTGAATTAAGATGCAGTACGGATGTTACCACAGTTGGAGACTCCTTTGGTGAACGCATACGCGGTAATTATGGCGTAATGGGTGTTGGCCTTTCGGGAGAAGAGCTTATGCATCTGGTAAGCCGCCCGCCCGAAATATATCTTGCAGAGGGTGGTATAACCAATCTGGTAAGCGAAGCCAACATAGAGAACCGACAGTTAAATAAGGTTGAGATAATTAATAATTTTCTTAATCGTGTTTTGGTTAATACGGATGCACACCTTACATATCAGGACAGGGTGTTTATAACAAATGTTTTGAATCAGCTGGGCATAAAAGATGAGCGTTATTTTATGCACCAGGTACAGCAGATAAAGCAGGAAATAAATAACACTGATGAGCTTGTAAACCTTTACTGGAACAATCTTACTCATCTTGAGAGTCTTGTAAATGATTACCGTGAGGGTGATACAAATACAAATATTAATCAGGAGAGCAGTGAAAAAACAGAGTTCTATCTTCATGAAAGTATTATGAACCGTCTTATGACAGGTTCTTTGTATAAGATAGTACAGAATTTCAGTGAACATACGGCCGGTGACACGACTATAACAAGAGAGGAATATCAAATTTCGGAGCAAAACCGTGTTACCCAGAATATACTGCTTAACCGCCTTCAGAATCTGGTACGTCATGAAAGCTTCCCTTTGACCTACAGACACGAGAATGTATATGAGGAAACTATCGGAGGAGATACCGAGATTACCGAAGAGACAGTAAATACTAAGGTCAATTCGGCTGTATTGCTTAATTTGATAGATAATTTATATCAGAATCGCCACGAAAGCTTTATAAAAGGCGGCGACAAGCTTTTCCGTATGGAAAGCGCATTTTATGAAGGCGCAGATAATACCATACAGAGAATAACGGAAAATGTTGAACAGCATTTTGTTACAAATAATGCATTATTTAATACGGAAGAACGTGTTGAACAGCTTACGGATGAGATTGATATTATAAACAATATTCTTTCCGAAAGCCATACGGAGCAGTTAAGACTTTTAACGGATGCGGACTACCGTCAGTACAGAAATACAAATTACAGAAGCGGCGATGTGGCTAATCTTACACATGCTACGTTTAATATCTCACAGGATAACATTGAAGCTGCTGAAGGCGATAATGTAACCGTAAAAGGTGATACGGTAAATCATGGTGACATGGTTACAAACATTGAAAACGTGATGGTTCATGCTGATAACAATACTTCGAGAATCGAAAATACCGATATCGAGATAGAAAACATAAACCGTGAGCTTACACTTATCAATGAACAAAACCTGGCACGTAACGAAGAATATATACAAAACCTTAACCGTATTACAAAAGAGATAAAAACTCCGACCTACGAAGGGGACAGAAAAAGAACGGTTTCCGACAGCCTTAAGGCTCTTGAAAGTCCAATGGAATTCCTTCGTGAAGTAAAGGAAGAAAACGAAACGAGAAAAAATGCAGAAGCTCTTCGTGAGGAAGCAATGCGTGAGGCACTTCCTGAGAGAGAAAGCATAACCACAAGACTTCTTAAAGAGTATCTCGAGAGACCGGAGGTTTTTCGTGACAGACGTATCGTTACCGAAAACAACCTTACACAGCTTATGGCTGATATAAACCGTGTTGAACGGGAAAACAGAATTGTTGAGGAAAAGGAAACAATCGAGCGTGTAGAAAAGGAAACGGTAACCGAGATGGTTAACGAAACGGTTCGTGAATTAAGGCAGAGTCAGCCAAAGATTAAAATAGAGGAAAGACCTGCAAAAGAAATATCTCTCATACATAAATCGCAGGATACTGTTATAAATGAAGAGATAATAGACGAGCTTGTTTCTCAAAACAGACAGATAGAAAGACAAAATGAACGTATAGAAACCATTATAAATAATAATCAAACTGAAACAAAGACAATAGTAAACAATACAGAGCATCATGTAGTGACAGAACAAAACCGGGATGTTACCGATGCTGTTAAAAGAAGCATTCAGGGACAGATGGACAGTATAACTGATAAGGTTTATAACAAGCTTTCCAAGAGACTCGCAAACGAAAAGATACGAAGAGGGTTATAGCATATGGGATTTTTGGATACAGTAAAAGCTTTAAACGGAGGCGTTCCGAAAGCCATACTTTTTGTACAAAAGCGTAAGCTTTCATACGGAGGCGCCGATAAGTCAACAAATGCAAATAAAAATATAGCGGCATTGCGAAATGTTACGAAGGCCGGAAAGTCAAGTTCCATAGCAAAGCGTATGTCAAAGATGAAGCCGGGACAGATTATTGGTGTGGATGAAATGGCAGGCATTCAATCACAAAAGAAGCAGAGTGCCGAAGAGGCGGAAACCGCACTGGCACAGGAGAACTTCCTGAGATTTGAAGTGCAATATAATCCGAATACCATTTCTACAAGAACCAGTGCAGGTCGTTATCCTGAATACCGTGCGATGGGTGATTCCGGTAACAAACAGTTCTTCATGGTAGAAAGAGAAGCAACCACCTATCTTGATGTGCAGCTTATATTTGAGGACGTAAATGTTCAGGATGCGTTTTTGACCGAAAATTTAAATCCTACCGTTGGAAATGTACTTGATATGGCAGGAAATATAGCACGTACTGCTATGGATGATAATCATACCATCAAAAATGAGGTTGAAGGCTTGATTTCACTTTTGGTAAGACATAATACCAGAGAAGTTGTATTTTTCTGGTCCGAAATGTTTTTCCACGGCGTAGTGGAATCCGTGGATGCAACATATACGATGTTTAATAAACTTGGTGATCCGATAAAAGCAACCGTAAATCTTACTATCCGTCAGGCTGCTTCGGGTGATGAATATAAGTCGGATGCCGAGTATTGGGATAAATCATTTGAAACAATATTCCAGGAGTCCGGTTCTGTATCCGGTGCGATGAATATGGCAAAGAGATTATTTGGGTAGATATTTATGTGGATTTAGGAGTAGATTATGGCTGTTACCGATCTTTTAAAAAACGGATTAGCGGATATAACGGGTACAGTGGAAAAAGCCATTGTTATGATTTGCGACGAGAGTCTTGAGGATGACCTTAAGAAAAAGGAAAGTGTCAAAACCAAGACCAGCAGCTCGACGGCAGGCGGAATGGGTGCGCTTGGCGGCGGTTTGGGTAACGTGGCCGGTTCTGTTGCGGACAATGCAAAAAAAAGTGCTCTTGATGCTGCAAAAAATGCTGCCACTGACAAACTGAAGGATACAGCCGGAGAATACGCAAAGCTGGCAGGAATAAAAGCCGTTAGTGTTTTGGGCGAAGAAAAAACAATCAATTATAACCGTGAGTTTTCTGTTCAGTTCAATCCTTCATCCATGCAGATTTCGGCACGTAAATATAGTGAGAAGGACTTGACAAAGGGCGATGCAAGCCAGAATAACAACAATATAAATATGGCTTCTCCATATCCGGATATGGTATTTTCGGTTACACTTTTATTTGAGAGAGTTGTAGCTGCGGAAGCTTTTATGGAAGATACAAGATTTAAAAATCTTTCAACTATGGCAAGAGCAGTGGGAAAAGGTGTGCTTGATGCCGCTACCGGAGGCTTTGAAACCGTACAGAATATGGTTGACGGTTTTATAGGCGCCATAAGAAATAAGCGTACGCGTCGTATATGTTTTGCTTGGAATAATATGCGTTATGAAGGCATATTAAACGGTGTAAATTCCAAGTATACGATGTTTGATTTATACGGAAGACCTATAAGAGGCGAAGTAAGACTTACCATTCGTCTTTCGGATATGCAGATAAATGATATTGATATGGGTTATTGGCAGGATGCTTATGATAAGGCATTTGGATTTGATCCAACCTTGGATGGTACCTTCGGTAAGCTTAAGAATATTGCATCAACTGTCGGAAATACTCTTGAAACTGTTCAAAATGCAGCACTTCAGGTGGCAAATATAGGATCACAGCTGGCTGATACTATAGGAGGAATAGTTGATATAGCTTCCGGCGGTCAGGATGATGAAGAAGAAAAGCTTAAGGAAGCGTTAAAACAGGAAATTATAAATAAGAAAAAGAAGGACGAAGAAAAACGAAAGGCTATATTAGAGCAAAAGAAGGAGAAAACTGAAAGCGAAAGAAAATTTGCTTCCGGTTGGACCAATGAAAAAAGCGTCAGCATAGATGAAGAAAAAAGAAAAGAAGATAAAAAACCTGATGAGCCTGTAAAGAAGAATGAAGATAATAATTCCGAAAACAACGGTTCCTCGGGAAACACGCCGGGGGATACAGAAGAACAAAACAGTTCGTCAACAGGCACAGAAGAAGAAAACAGCTCGTCAACAAGCACGGGAGAAACAGGCGGATCAGCAACGGGCACAGAAGATCAAAGCAGCCCGTCAACAGGCACAGAAGCACCTGAAACTGAAAAAGAAGAGAATACGAGTATAGGTAATTTATTGAGAGAGCGTAAGGAGACCATACCGATTATAAGCGGAGGTTCTTCAAGAGGCAGGAGAAACGGTCCTGTATTATTCAGATAGGTATTGAAATTATTTTTGTTAGGAGAAAAAAGTGGCAGAGTTTGAATTTGAAGACCTTGAAAAACAATATGAGCATTTCGGACATCCTGTTGTCAGTATAGAAATAAACGGAGAAGAGTTCGAAAACAATAAGTACGGAATGGGTGTATCCGATATACGTATAGAGCTTTCGGCAGGCTTTGA
>DFDU01000122.1 GCA_002369325.1 Lachnospiraceae bacterium UBA3820 | reverse complement strand
GTGAGGGTGGTAGAACTGTAGGTTCAGGAAGAGTTGCTACTATCATTGAATAATCATAAGATTATAAGATTATATGATTTTAAATTATCAACTTCCGGAGAAAATTCTCCGGAAGTTTTTTTAAAAAACTTTCTTTGTGTTTCAAATTATATGTGGTATATTATTTCAAAATTAATGTAGTTTATTATTCTCAATTATATGTAGTTTATTATTCTCAATTATATGTAGTTTATTATTTCAAATTTTATGTGCTTCGTTTTTATGATTTCCCCAATTGTGATGTATTTTTAAAGATATTAATAATTTCTGTGTTGTGATGTATTTTTAAGGATATTAATAATTTCTGTGTTGAGATGTAGTTTAAAAGATATTATTAAATTATGTATTGATTGTTTTAAAGAAATTAACTTGTTCAAAGTAGTGATTAGGCTTATATTACAGAGTTTATTTCTTATGTATTTTAAGATTTGTTTATAATTATGAATAGATATTTGCATTTGTGTTTATATTGATGCATTTTACAGACTAAAAGAGAACAAGAGCAAATTGAGTCCGTATGAAGAGCAAGGGTATACGTACCAAATAGCAAAGAAGAGTATAATAGGTCCGTATGAATCGCAAGGGTGTACGGACTAAAAGGTAAAGAAGAGTATAATAGGTCCGTATGAATCGCAAAGGTGTACGTACCAAAAGATATATAAGAGTATAATAGGTCCGTATGAATCGCAAGGGTATACGTACCAAAAGACAAATAAGAGTATAATAGGTCCGTATGAATCGCAAAGGTGTACGTACCAAAAGGCAAAGAAGAGTATAATAGGTCCGTATGAATCGCAAGGGTGTACGTACCAAAAGGTAAATAAATGTGAATTAAGTCCGTACGAGAACAGAGAGGTGCAGACTAAATGATATGATAAGAAGGATTGATCCGTATTTATATTGGATATTTGATTGCTAAGGATACAGAGATAATAATTTAGGAGGTATATTTATGGAGAAGATTATTAAAGAAATAAATATAAGAAAAGAGTGGTTAAAGAAAATTATAGTTAATCTCAAAAATGAAATTTTGAATGCGCCAAAAGAAAAACTTAGAATTTCTAAACATGGTAAAACTGTGCAGTATTACATAAAGTCTCAGGATAATTTCAATGAAAAAAGATGTGGAAAATATTTAAGAAAAAGTGATTTTGTTATTGCTGAAAAAATAGCACAAAGAGATTATGATATTCAATTATTAAGGGTAGCCGATGCTAATTTCAAGGAATTAGAAAGAATATTGGGATGCATGCACAAAAAGCTCGGGAATATTTACGAAACACTTGGAAATGTATATGATGAGCAAAATGAATATAGAAAAGAATTAATAACACCATATGTTTTACCTGATGATATATATGTCGAAGAGTGGTTAAATGATGAATATAAAGGCTTGGATTTTAATAATGACCTTACGGAAATTTACAGTATAAAAGGCGAAAAAATGAGATCAAAATCAGAAAAGATTATTGCAGATTGTCTTTGTTACAATAATATACCATATAAATATGAAAGACCTCTAAAATTGGATAGCATAACTTTATATCCGGATTTCACAATATTAAATGTCAAGGAAAGGAAGGAAATGTATTGGGAACATTTTGGTATGATGGATAATGAGGAGTATTCTAAAAGTGCGGTAAAAAAAATACAATTATATGAAAAAGCAGGGATTTATATGGGCGATAAAGCAATTTATAGTTTTGAAACGAAAACAACTCCTATCGATACAAGATTAATAGAAAAAGCTATAAATAGTTTAATCAAATGAAAAGATGAGCAAAAATATGATATAATCTAATACTAATGACAGCATAAGAAATAGCAGTATAGTATCATCCGGTTTCCGGTGGGCTTACATATACTATGATATGTTTTATAGCAATATTTGCAATCGGAGCCTGTATTTTTACATTAAAGAAAAGGAAAACGTAAAAAACTAATATATCAGTAACAATTGTATGGTTTTCATATAATATAATATTTCATAAAATATATTATTAATCAAAAGGAGGATAAAAATGGATATCGTATACAAAAAATTATCGGAAAAAGAATTAGATACGATTGTTGAAATGCGAATTAATCAATTGACGGAGGAGTATGTATCAAGCGGGAGAACAGTGCCGGGTGATATAAATCTTGAAACAGCCCTTATGGATTTTTATAAAAGGAATATGGCTTCAGGTACATATGTTTCGTGGCTTGCACTTGATGGAGAAAAGATAGTGGGAACAAGCGGGATGTCATTTGCGGAAAAGCCACCTTACTTTACATGCCCTACAGGCAGATTGGGAATTTTATCAAGCATGTATACGGATCCGAATTACAGAAGGCTTGGGATAGCTACTCAGTTATTGGACAGGGTTGTGAAGGAAGCAAGAGATTATGGCTGCGGAACAATTTATATCACTGCTTCGGATATGGGAGTTAAACTTTATGAATCTTACGGATTTAAGCATAATGGGAATTTTATGCAATATAATTTCGAGCAGTGATATATGATGCATATTTAAATAGCGATATATGATGCATATTTAAATAGTGACATATTATATAATTTGGTTTGATTTATAAAGATAAAATCAGAAATGAAAGAAAATCATGAAATACCTCTCTAATTTAGTTCATATATTTGAACCGGGTCAGAGAGGTTTTTATTTATTTGGAAGTTGAATCATAAGCAGTTTCCACGGCAGTCAGGGGTCTTTTAATATATTTGTTGGAAATCTGTTTAATAAATGGTATAATATTATAATCTGGGGAAATTGTGACTTGTTTAGGGTTTGAGTAGGAGAAAACATGAAAAAGGGAAAGAATGCGGTTGTAATAATTCTTTTTGCTATGTTGCTGATGTTGGTTACGTTTTTAAATGCAGGTCTTGTATTCAGGATGACATCACAACAGACAAGAGATATGGGCGGATATCAGCTGGAGAGCATCAGCAGAGAGTTGGAAAATACCATAAACAATGCTGAGAAACTTACCATGCGTATAGGTATAACTGCAGAACGATATTTGGGCGATTATCAGGCAATTTCGGATTATATCTATGAGCAGGTTGATGAGCTTGAGGAAAAAAATAACGGAGCATTTAATGTTTATATAGCCGGAAAGGATTGGAACGTTTTACCGGGACTTGCTGATCCGGATAATTTTGATGCAACAAAAAGAGACTGGTATACAGGCGCCATCAAAAACAAAGGAGAGACATATGTAACATCACCGTATACAGATGTAGTAACCGGTGAAATGTGTTATACGGTTTCACTTATGCTTGCGGATGGCGAAACGGTAATAGCTGTCGATTATACGATGAATACGATTCAGGATTATATAAACAGGATGTATAATGCAGGCTCAAGTAATGCCATTATACTTACGGGTGACGGAATAATTATAGGCTGCTCGGATGATGAACTTGTGGGAAGCAATATTTCCGAGGCACTTCCGGAATATGTCAGGATTTTTTCGCTTGCCAAAAATAACGAAAATGTTGTAACCGGAAAGATCAAGAAGAATCGTGTAACGGAAAATCTTTTCGCTACCAAATCAAACACAGGATGGTATCTTATTATTGGTGAAAGCAGCTGGATGCTTTACAAAGATTCATATGTGAGTCTTATGATTACCGTGGGATTGTTAATCGGAGTTTTTGTTGTTATTATAGCACTTTATATGCTTGCTATAAGAAATCAGAAAAATGCTGAGTATGCCTTAAATACAAAAAATGAATTTTTGGACGGAATAACAGGAGATTTGCAGGAACCGCTAAACAGAATTCTGGAAAGCTCAGGCAAGGCAAGTGTAAAAGCCATGGAAGATTATGAGGAAGCATTTGCAAGGATTCATTCGGCAGGGGAGAAGCTTTCCGAGATGATCAGGCAGATAGCCTCATATTCAAGTATTGTTCGTACGGAAAAAAAGAAGAATGCTTCAAAAAAAGTCAAGCTAAGCGGTCTTAATAAAAATGTCAGAAATATGGTTTTGCTGTTTATGATTATCGTTATGATAATCAGTCTTTATACCAACATTTCCGCAACCTATCGCTGGGGAAATGAAATGATGCAAAGAGAAGTAGCAAATTATGAATATCAGGTATCAAAATGGGTTAATACCCAAAAGGATTTGCTTGATATGTATTGCAGCGAGTTTTCTGTCAGACCGGAAATGCTCGATAATTATGATGAAACCATAGAATACCTTAACGAAGTAACAAAGCAGTATCCTGAGATTTCAGTTTGTTATATGACTAATCCGAACCTTCAACCGACGGTATTTATGAACAATGGCTGGCTGCCGGATCCGGATTGGCACGTTGAGGAAAGACAATGGTATATAGACACTCTTGCATCCGAAAAAGGATGGAGTATTTCTTCTCCGTATTTTGATGAGCAGACGGGTGGATATTGTATAACAATTTCTCAATGCGTTTACAGTGATGAAACGGGAGAGTTTCTGGGAATCTTCGCCATCGATTTTTTTATGGATAAGCTGGTTGATATCCTGGGCGGAAGCTATACAGATACAGGATATGCATTCCTTGTTGATCCTCAAGGTGAAATTATAAATCATCCGTACGGAAGTTATCAGATGTCACAGGAAACAACAAGAAATGTGGCTGACAGTCCGTACAGTATGGTGGATGTCGGCGGAAAAGGTACGACGCTGATTAGGGATTATGATGACAGCTATCGTATACTTGCTGCATCCGAAAATGATGAAACACATTTTTGCGTATATGTTGTCGCAAATATCTGGAAAATATACGGAAAGATATTTATATACGGAGCGATATGTCTTGTAGCATTCCTTTTGGCTATTATTATGATTTACCGTTTATTGTCAAATCTTATCAATTGGCAAAATGAAACCAATAAGCGTATGCAGGAGTCGGCTGATGAGGCTATAGCTGCGGGAAAAGCAAAAAGTCAGTTTTTGGCACAGATGTCTCATGAAATCCGTACACCGATAAATGCTGTGCTCGGCATGAATGAGATGATACTCAGAGAATCGGGGGATAAGGAAATATTGGAATACTCATCCAATATTCAATCAGCAGGAAGAACCCTTTTGTCGATAATAAACAGTATACTTGATTTCTCTAAGATTGAAGACGGAAAAATGGAGATTATGCAGGTCAAATATGATGTGGCCGATATGATTAATAATCTTGTCAATTCAATACAGGAGAGAGCCCGTGCCAAATCGCTTGATTTTATTGTTAATGTTGATGAAAAGCTTCCTGTGGCACTTATGGGTGATGATGTAAGAATTTCGCAGGTTATAATGAACCTTCTTACCAATGCGGTTAAATATACCGAAGAAGGAAGAGTTACTCTTTCCATTTCAAGCAGAGACCGTATCGGAGACAGGGAGATTCTTGAAGTTGAGGTTCGAGATACCGGTATAGGAATCAGGGAAGAGGATATGGATAAGCTCTTTGAATCCTTTGAAAGAATTGATGAAAAACGTAATCGTAACATAGAAGGTACTGGACTTGGTATGGCTATTGTAACAAAACTTCTTGAGATGATGGGAAGTAAGCTTGAGGTAAGCAGTACATATGGAAAGGGTTCGGTATTTTCATTTATATTAAGTCAGGATATTGTAGATGAGACACCGATAGGAAATTATTCCGAAAGACTTGCTAAAAATACAGGTGCGGCAAATGAAAAAACAGTATTATATGCACCGTCATCGAGGGTACTTGTTGTTGACGATAACGATATGAACATAAAGGTCGCAAAGAGTCTTATGAAGCTAAACGGTATTGTTCCGGATACCTGTACATCGGGTGCAGAGTGTCTCAAAAAAATAAAAAACAATACTTATGATATTATTTTTCTTGATCATATGATGCCTAAAATGGATGGCCTGGAAACCTTAAAACATATAAGATTAGAAAAGCTTGTATCAGAAGAAACACGTATAATTGCGTTGACGGCAAATGCTGTAAACGGTGCAAAGGAAGAATATCTTGCAGCCGGTTTTGATGATTATCTTTCAAAGCCGATTGAGATACCTAATCTTGAGGAAATATTAAGAAAATATCTTCCTGAAGATAAGATTGATTACAAAACAGAGGAAACCAAGGATGATTCGGCCGATAAGAAAAAAACGGAAGATGATGAGATAATAACATTTCTTCCGGGCGGACAGGAAGAAGCCGGCAGCATATATAATGATATTTCCGAACTTCCTGCTATAGACGGTTTGGACTGGAGATATGCCAATGAACATCTTCCTACAGTGGATTTTATAGTTGATACAGTTAAGGATTTCAAAAAGGTAATGCATATTCATGCGAATAAACTTGATTCTTTTTATAAAGAACTTCCGGATGAGGAGGCTATGAAAAACTACCGTATACAGGTTCATGCCATGAAGAGCTCTGCGGCAACTGTCGGAATCGTTCCGTTGGCAGGAATGGCAAAGATTCTTGAGGATGCGGCAGCAGCCCGTAATGAAAACAAAATCAGAAAAATTCATGAGGTCTTCCTTGAGGAATGGCTGGGCTTTGATGAACGTCTGTCGGTATTCGGGGATGAAAAAGATGAAGAAAAACTCAAGGATTATGACAAGTAAAAACGAATGAACTTTTAATCAGTTTAAAAGAGGCTATGAGCGATTTCGATTTGGATAGTGCTGATGAGGTATGTAAAAGCGGTGCTTTTGCTTAGACCGGCAGGATATATATTAAAGCCGATAAATCCGTATGTTTTAACGGATAAAATAGAAAAAGTTTTGGGAAAGGTGGTATAAGCAGATGTCGGACTGGATTATAATTGTTGATGATGATGCTATGAATATCAGATTTGCAGGAACAATATTAAGCAGGGAAGGATACTCTGCTGCAGGAATGAAAACCGGATATAAATTAATTGACTATGTCAAAAAAAACGGAGCTCCTGCTCTTATTCTACTGGATATTCTTATGCCTGAAATGGATGGTTTTGAAACCTATGAGGCACTGCGAAATCTTGAGAAGGAAATGGGACTTCCTACAATCCCCGTTGCATTTTTGTCGGCCGAGGAAAACCCTGAAACCAAGAAACGCTGTGAGGAAATGGGAGCTTTTGCTTTTGTAAAGAAACCGTTAAAAGCGGAAGAACTTATCGAGATAGTTAAGAGGGTAGTTACAAAGGAGTAATTGATGTTGATCCGGCACTTCCGCTAGTACTTAATTCTGATACTTCCGGGAAAAAAGGATATTGATGCATTTGATTTTGAATGGTCAAAATATACAAACGAAGGCACAAAAGGTACATGTGTGCGTGTAAGTCTACCTCGGAAAATTCTATAGATTGTTGGAGCATAGATAATGAAAATAAGAAAATAACAGAGGATTTATACTGAAATAAACCTATAAATAAGCTTTTATGTTAGGAGCAAATATGGCTAAAACTAAAATTGACAAAAACGAAAAAAAGAACAGCTATTATAAAAAACGCAGGTTGCCTATAAGAATTTTGATGCTTACCATGTTAATATCAGCTGTCGGACTTATAGGTCTTGTGGTGCTAAGTTATAATATGGATCGGTTGGCACAAATCTATACCAATGTTGTAGATAATGATTACTCAAATCTTGACAGCCTTGATTCGATAAAAATTGAATTTTACAAGCATCAGACTCTTTTATTTCAATATATGGAAAGCATAGGCGATGGTTTGATGATCAAAGAGTTGGAGGAAAGTGCCAATTCCCTGCGCGATGATATTTTTGAAGAGGAAGAGGCATTTAAAAAAGCTGTAAAAGGCACGTATTATGAAAACAGTTTACAGACTGTTTATTCGGAATTGTTTGATTATTTTCTTGATGTGGAAAGAATTTTTACTTTTGCAAATGATAAGGATTTTGACGCGGCGGAAAACTATATGCATAATATGCTTTTTAAGAGCATAGATGAAGTAAATGATGTGGTTGGTTTATTTGATACACTCATAGATGATGATGTAAATAAGACTCGTCAGGAAATGACAAATCATCTGGCGGTTTCAAGAGTTTTTGCAATTGGTTTGATTTTACTCTTAACTGTGCTTACATGTATCGGACTTGTATGGAGTGTTATAGCTTCAAGAGAAATAACAAACAAGGATCCGCTTACTCAGATTGATAATATGGATAAATTTCAGTCGGATATGGATAAGCTTTATAAAAAGAATAAATTAAAGGACTATGTTTGTGTTTGTTCAAACATTAAGGATTTTACACTTGTAAATCAGCAGCTTGGTTCTTCAGTGGGAGACATGGCTTTGAGAAATTTTGCAAATACGGTTGAACATATTATTCAAAAGGATGAAAGGTTGGCAAGAATAGGCGGAGATAAATTCATTGCAATTGTCCGAAAAGAACATATAGATGATTTTGTAGCATTTATAGACAGGGTTCCGGTTACTGTGGATTATCATGAGGAAGCAAAGATTATCCAGATTGAAACACGCAGCGGTTTATATTACATAAAAGAGGATGATGATCCGGGAACAGTTGTGGATGATGCACATTTGGCACTTAGTCAGACGAAGCTTAAGGCAGTTGATAAAATTGTATTTGAAGAAAATATGCTTGAGCAGGCTTATGACAGAAGAACTCTTCTTATGGATTATACAAATGCCATAAAGCAAAAGGAGTTTGTTGTATATTATCAACCTAAGGTTAATCTTGAAAATGATACGTTATGCGGATGCGAGGCGCTCGTAAGATGGTGGAAGGACGAAGAGATAGTACCGCCGTTTAAGTTTATTCCTATACTTGAGGAGGAAGGCAGAGTAACCGAGCTTGATTATTATGTATTTGAACGGGTATGCAGAGATATTCGTGCATGGTTGGATGCGGGTATCAGCCCTGTAAGAGTATCCTCTAATTTTTCAAAGCTGCATCTTAGAAATCCTGAATTTGCGGATAAGGTTTTGAAAATAGTAGACCGTTATAAGATAGACAGTGAATATCTTGAGATAGAATTAACAGAGTCATCTGGATATGAAGATTTTGATGCATTTACCAACTTCGTTGATAAGATAAGAAAAAGAGGAATACATATTTCAATAGATGATTTCGGTACAGGTTATTCATCGCTTTCGTTGCTTAAAAAACTTGATGTTGATGTGATTAAGATTGATAAATCTTTTATTGACGGTATAGGTATAGGAGACAGGATGAACGAAAACCTTGTAAAAAACATAATATTATTAATAAGAGATATGGACCGTCAGGTTATATGTGAAGGCGTAGAATCACGCAATCAGGCAGACTTTTTGAAAGAGCAAAATTGTAACATGGTTCAGGGTTATCTTTTTGATAAGCCTTTGCCGCATGATGAATTTGAAGAAAGGCTGAAATCACCTGTTTATGTTAGAAAACTGTCTTGATATTAAACGCAATATCGAATAGTAAATTCTTCTTAATTGGCATTTGTAGAAGGATAAAGTCGAAAAATATAAAAATGTAACAAATTTATTATAAAAATGTAATAAAAATTGGCTTAAAGACTTGAAAAAACTGTCATAAACAAGTAAAATAAAGGTAATCGCAAGAGCGATAATATTTTTTTTCGAAAGGATATAGTGATTATGAACAAGGCAGAACTTATAGCAGCTATTGCAGAAGATGCAGGACTTTCAAAGAAGGATGCAGAGGCAGCAGTTAAGTCATTTGTAGAAGTAGTATCATCAGAGCTTCAGAATGGTGGAAAAGTACAGTTAATCGGTTTCGGTACATTTGAGGTAGGAAAGAGAGCAGCAAGAACAGCTCGTAACCCACAGACAGGCGAGACTATTAAGATTAAGGCAGCTAATGCTCCTAAGTTCAAGGCTGGTAAGGCATTAAAGGAACTTGTGAACACAAAGCCTTCAAAGAAAAAGAAGAAGTAAGATAATCAAAAGATTATTCTTCAAATCCCACAGCAAAAGCTGTGGGATTTCTTCTGTAAAAAACCATTGCATAGGTAGTATACGTTATGTAATAATCACATAATAAGATAGATAAAGGAAAAGCAGCTATGAGATTTTATTTTGCTCCCCTTGAAGGGATTACGCGTTACATTTTCAGAAATGCATACGAAAAAAATTACGGTGGAATAGATAAATATTTCGCACCCTTTATTTCACCTACTCATAACTGCTTTCTTACGCCTAAAAATATAAGAGAGCTTTGTCCTGAGCATAATGATAAAATAAACCTTATTCCGCAGATTCTTACCAATAATCCCGTTGCCTTTGTTGGTGCTGCCAATGAGCTTAAGGCTATGGGATATGATGAAATAAATCTTAATCTGGGATGTCCGTCAGGTACGGTGTGTGCAAAAAGAAAAGGAGCCGGACTTTTGTCGGAATGGTATGAACTGGAAAAGCTTCTTGATGGAATATATGAATGGGCCGGTAAAAACAATACAATAATATCTATAAAGACAAGGCTTGGAAGATTTGAACCGGATGAGTTTTATGACATATTGGAAATATACAATAAATATCCGATATCGGAATTGATAATACACCCCAGAGTTGAAAAAGATTATTATAAAGGTGAACCGAGACTTGAATATTTTGAGTATGCAGTCAAAAATAGTGTAAATCCTGTGGTTTATAACGGAAATCTGTTTGAAGCCGAAGATATAAAAAAGCGTAATAACGATACTTGTGTTATGCTTGGAAGAGGACTTTTGTATAATCCCGAACTTATAGAACAATATAATTATGAGTCGGATTATGATTTTGATTTTAAACGTTTTTGGAACTTTCATGATGAAATATATCATGATTATCAGGAAATCATGGGAGGAGATAAAAATGTTCTTTTTCATATGAAGGAGCTCTGGACTTATTGGAGAAGCTTATATCCCGATAGCGACAGAGATATAAAACATATACTGAAATCAAAAAATTACGGGGAATACGAGGCAGCACTCAGAAATCTTAAATAAAAGGATTATATTTTATGTTGATGACAAAGGAAAAGTATAATGAAAAAATGAATAAATGTCATATTCCCGAATCAATTGATGGGAAGACAATAGAAAGGAAAGCTGTTCTCGGAAATCAGAAAATCGAAAGCATATTTGTTCCGTACGGAATAAGAAACATAGGCGATTGGGCTTTTGCGCATTGTATGAAATTAAAAGAGGTCTGGCTCCCCGACACATTAGAAGAATTAGGCAGGGACATCTTTCAGGATGATAAAATGCTTGAAAAAATATATCTTTATTCAAAAAGAAAAAAAGCTTCGGATAAGTCGGATTTTGAAGATGAATATTTTGTTTTTGAGGAAGCAGCCGGGCTTGTAACATTTGCTGTAAAATGCTTCAAAAAAAGTGAACATATTAATAATACATTGCTTATAAGGCAAACAAATTTCGAAACTGACTCTGATAATAAATTTAATGATTTTAAAAAAAAATCCTGGCTTAACAGCTTTGACGAAGCGCTTTTGGAATATATAAACGAACCTGATGATGCAGGCTTTAATCCGTTTCTTGCGGGTGGCGAAGAAGATTATGAAGATCCGGAAAATGATCCGGAATATTATAAAAAGAATCAGCGAATAAAAAAATGTGGTTTCATACTTGAAAGGTTAAAATTTGATGAGAATATAAAAAAACAAAATGATTATGATCATTCAAAGATATATGGATTATATGAAGGAGAGGATGATAGTATTAAGCATTTTGTTGAATATATGAAAGCCAACAAAGAAGAAGCAATTCGTTTCATTGTTGAAAAAAAACAGGAAAGCTACGGCTATCTTAAGATATATGCGGGGTATGGTCTCATAGAAGAAGAGGAAATAACTGAATTACTTGAAACCTTTTTAGATGATGATTATATCGAGAGTAAGGCATATCTTATAAAATATAAGGAAGATAATTTCGGAAAAAAAGATGTATGGGATATGTTTAAAATTTAAATAACGTAAAGCTTACAAGAAAAACTTAGTATTTATAAGAAAAATCGTAGTTAAACGCTTGAAAAAATAATGGATTGATTATATAATAAATCTAACTATATCATCATATGAAAATTTGCTTGTGAAGGGTACAAAGATATAGATTTTGAGAGGAGCGTGGTATTATGATCAGTCCATACGGAATGAGTAATAATTATACAATACCTGTGTCAAATGTCGGCAGAGTTACACCTGTTTTTACCGGCAATACTGTTGACAGCTCCAGAAAGGTTGCACCTGTCGAGTGCCAGACATGTAAGAACAGGCGTTATCAGGATGGTTCCAATGAGATGGTTTCGTTTAAGGCACCGGGACATATAAGCCCCGAACAGTCTTATGCAAAGGTTATGTCTCACGAGCAGGAGCATGTTGCCAACGCGAGAGCTGAGGGAAGTAAAGATAATAAAGAATTGGTTTCCGTTTCGGTTTCGTTAAAGACAGCAATATGTCCTGAGTGCGGAAGAGCGTATGTAGCCGGAGGAACCACTAATACCACTATGAAGACAACTTATTCAAATGATTCTTACGGAAAAAATCAAAAGGCATTTGAGGCAGAAGCAACAAAAGGAAACAGAATTGATTTTGCAATATAATTTGATGTTGCAACATTAAGTCAAAATGGTTATAATACCAAAGGTATTTTAATATACAGCATATTCATTATATATGAATGTGCTGTAATTTTTGGTTTATCGAGATAATATTTTTTTAATAGTTCTGAGGTTTTATTATGGCTGAAAACGGTAAAAAAGACAGATTTATGGTGCAGGCCGCAATTCTTGCGGTTGCAGGCTTTTTGTCAAGAATAATAGGGTTGTTGTATGCCGTACCTCTCTATCAGATAATAGGTGAGGAGGGTAACGGATATTATGCAACTGCCTATGATATCTATTTTATGATACTTCTCATATCCACATACAGTATTCCTACAGCTGTTTCAAAGGTTATATCACAGAGACTTGCGGTGGATGAATATAAAAATGCAAATAAGCTTTTTAAATGTTCGCTTATATATGTGCTTGTTGTCGGAAGCTTTACGGCTGCAATTACATTTGTTTTTGCACCTTCGCTGGTTGTGGATCAATCTGTGTTATGTCTCAGAGTAATGGCACCTACCATATTTTTCTCGGGTCTTCTTTCGGTATTCAGAGGATATATGCAGGCTCATAATACCATGGTTCCGACTGCAGTATCACAGATTATAGAGCAGATTATGAATGCTGTTGTCAGTGTAGCTGCCGCATATATATTTACCATGCCGTTCAGAGGCGGTGTGGATGAGAGCAAGGTAGCCATTCACGGAGCGGCAGGAAGTGCACTCGGTACATTTGCTGGTGTTATAGCGGGTCTTGTATTTATACTTTTTATATATATGCGCAGGCGTTCCGATATTATTTCGAAGGTTAAAAATGATAATAATCCTCATGAGGAAAGCTATCGTGATTTATTCAAGGTTATTTTCCTTATGGTAACACCGGTTATTTTATCGACGTTTATATATAATGTAAGTACCACATTTGATATGAAGATTTATTGGAGTGCTATTTCGCATAAGAGTATATCGGTAAGAGATGCGTCAAAGATATATGGAATATATTCAAGGCAGTTCCTTGTACTTATCAATCTTCCGATAGCAATTGCTTCGGCGGTTTCATCGGCACTTATTCCGGGTATTTCGGGTGCTTTCAGCAAAGGTGATATTGAAGATGTCAACTTGCGACTTAATAAATCGATAAAAACAACAATGCTTATAATGATACCATCTGCATTGGGTATGGCGGTTCTTGCTAATCCGATAATGCAGCTTTTATTCTCGGGAACAGATGAAAGAGCAGGATATGCTCTTGTAGGTGGTTGTATATCTGTTGTTTTTTATGCATTATCGACGGTAACAAACGGTGTGCTTCAGGCAATCGGAAAGGTTTCGGATCCTGTTAAAAATGCTGCTATAGCACTTGTAATTCATCTTGCATTTGTAATTGTCGGACTTAATTTGGTTTCCGCACCTTATAGTCTGGCTGTACTTGTTATTGGCTCGGTTGTATATTCGTTATTTATGGTAATACTTAATTCCCTTTCCGTTAAAAAGCATCTTGGATATAAAATGGATAAGGATTTGACGGTTTACAGACCACTTATAGCGGCCGGCATTATGGCGGCTGTTGCTTACAGTCTTTATAGAATAGTTTATCATTTCTGTTTGATAAATATGCCTCAAAGAACGGCAGTTGCAAACGGTGCGGCACTTTTGGTTTCAATTCTTGTCGCAATGATTGTATATGCATTGCTGATTCTTAGAATAGGCGGCTATACCGAGGAAGACCTTTTGGATATGCCTAAGGGCACGCTTCTTGTAAAGATTGCAAAGAAGCTTAAGTTTTTAAAATAAAACAAAAGCAGAAAAAATATGGAAAATAATAATTTTTTCTTATAGGAAAAAGCTATAGCTGATTATAGCTATTATATATTTTTCAAATGTAATTTTATAATATATTATTTTACTTATCATACGATATGGTATGATTATTTAAATGGATAATATCCATATTATACGGAGGTAGATACCATGAAAAGAATTTTGACTATACAGGATATCTCCTGTCTCGGAAGATGCTCTCTTACTGTTGCGCTTCCTATTATATCGGCTATGGGTGTTGAGACCTGTATTATACCTACAGCGGTGCTTTCAACACATACCATGTTCAGTAATTTTACTTTCAAGGATTTGCAGGACCAGATTGAGCCGATTACAGATCATTGGGTAAATGAAAAGATTACCTATGATGCAATTTATACCGGATATCTTGGCTCGATAGAGCAGGTCGATATAGTAGCTCATGTTTTTGAAAAATTTAAGACCGATAATAATTTGATTATTGTCGATCCTGCCATGGCTGATAACGGAAAGCTTTATCCGGCTTTTGATGAAGCTTTTGCGAAGAAGATGGCAGAGCTTTGCGGTAAGGCTGATATAATAGTGCCAAATCTTACAGAGGCTGCATTTATGACCGGTAAGGAATATAGAACAGAACAGGATGAAGCATACATAAAGGATATGCTTCTTGCACTTTCCAAGCTTGGTTCACGTATAAGCGTACTTACAGGCGTTATGCTTGAAGAGGGTAAGATAGGTGTTATGGGATATGATAAGGAAACCGGAGAATTCTTCCATTATTACAATACATTATATCCTCTTTTCTCACACGGTACCGGCGATGTATTTGCAAGTACCTGTGTAGGAGCACTTATGAACGGAAAGAGTATACCGGAGAGTTTTGCGGTGGCTGTTGATTATACAGGTGAGACCATAAGAGAAACAATGAATGATCCAGATAAGAAGGATTACGGTGTAAGCTTTGAGCTTGCGATACCATATCTTATAGACAGATTGAAGGTCAATAAGTTATAATAGAATAAGAACTAAAAACGATAAGCTCGTACAAATTTAATTTGTACGAGCTTTAAAAAAATCATTACATAAGGAGATAGCGATGAAATTTGTATCATGGAATGTAAATGGCCTGAGAGCAGTCATGTCGAAAAATTTTATGGAAGAGTTTGATAAGCTTGATGCAGACTTTTTTTGTCTTCAGGAAACCAAGCTTCAGGAAGGACAGATAGACTGGAATAAGGAAGGATATTTTGATTATTGGAATTATGC